>JANOKQ010000487.1:0-3691 GCA_031419375.1 Acidimicrobiaceae bacterium | reverse complement strand
TCGAGCACGTCGTCGACGCGTTGGCTGAGCACGTCAGTGAGCAGGTCGAGGTTGAATGTCGGCCCGATGACTGCGCCGAAGGTGAGTATCTCGTGGGCTCCCTCCGCGAGCCGCGCGAGTCGCTGCATGACCGCGTTGTGCACGGAGTCGGGGATCGGTAGCCGGTCGTCGCCCCGGCGCGACCGCCGTCACCATCTGCACCACGTCCGCCTCGGTCAGCACGCCAAGGTTCACCGCCGACGTCTGCGGGGCCGACCGGATGTCGGCGAGCAGCTCGCGCAGCGGATGCGTCGAGTCGAGGCATTCCTCGCGGTACACGGCGATGATGAGCAGCCGCTGGGCCTCGAGCGCCTGCACGAGATGGCGGAGCATGAGTACCGTCGGCTCGGTCGCCCAGTGCAGATCGTCGACGACGAGCAGTACCGGTTGCAACTGCGAGAGTCGGCGGACGAGGGCCACCACGGCGTCGAACAGCTCGAGGCGTGCCGCCGCCGGCTGGGATTCGCTGTGACTCGAAGTGCTGCCCGGGAACAGTCGCTCCAACGAACCGGCGCGGCCGCCGAGCGCGAGATCGAGCGCCGGATCGAGCCCGGCCACGTGGCGTAGGGCCATCGCGAACGGCTGGTATGGCACGCCGAGATCGCTCTCGCACCCCCCGCCAAGATGATCGCCCCGTCCTCGTGAGCGAGCCCAGCGCAGTGCGAGATCAGCCGCGTCTTGCCGATCCCGGGTTGGCCGCCCACGAGGATCAGCCCGCCCGTTCCCGCCTTGGCCTCGTTCCAGCGCGAGCGGAAAAGGTCGACATGAGGCCCGCGGCCGACGAGCGGCAGAGCCGCGTCGGAGACGAGTATCCGCGGGAACGCTGGTGCGGCACCGCTTGACAGCTCGACGACCCGGTGCACCAGGACGGGATGGTCGAGGCCCTTCAGCGTGGTCTCACCAACCTCTTCGAAGCTGACGTTCGATCGGCGGTGGCCGAGCACGCGCACGACGTCGGTTGCAAGGATCTCGCCGGGACGCGCCATCGCTTCGAGCCGCGAGGCTTCGATGACGGGCACGCCGTGATGGTCGCCGTCGTCTGCGACCACCTCGCCGGCCCCAACCCGATACGCACCTGGAACGCTGCCACCGCGTGTTCGGTGGTTCCGTAGCGGGCCACGGCACGCTGAATCTCCACCGCTGCCGCTACGGCATCGGATGAGCTTGCGAACGCGGCCTTGATGCCGTCGCCCGTCCAGCGCAACACGGTGCCGTGATGCGCCTCAACAGCGGCGGCGAGGAGAACGTCGTGGTGCTTGCGAAGCACGTCGGCCCGGTCGTCACCGAGTCTCGATCGCAGCGCCGTGGAGCCGGCCATGTCCGTGAACAGGATTGCCCCGGTGCTCACGATCGCTCCCATCGCGCCGACAGTAGCTGCCCGGCGCCCGCTGCCATGGGGCCGCGAAGTGGAAGCGGGTCTGCGGCCGTCGGTCGGTGGATGTCATTCGCCGGCTCTCCGGTCGGCGCCATCGTGACTGGTCCGGAGCGTCTCGTTCTGGAGCTGGACCTTGTCGACGTGAGCGAGCGCTACAGCGCGCGACACATCGTGACCGGTGACCGCCAGCAAAAAGGGATTTCGGTGGATCGCCAGCAGCGTGCCAGCCCCCCGGGAGATCACCGTAGCGGTGCGCGGCACGTCCGCGAGCAACGCCACCTCACCGAAGAAGTCGCCGCGCGTGGCGGTTCGGATGTACTGGTCGCTCACCACGATGTCGAACTCACCATCGGAGACGGCGTAGAACACGTCACCGGTCTCGCCCTGGCAGATCACCTTCTCGCTGCCTCCGACGTCGATCTGCTCCGCCGACCGGGCCACTGCCTCGAGCATCGTCGCCGGTAGCGCCGAGAACATTGGCAACGATCCCAGGAGGGTCATCTCCACGACCGGCACGTCGGCATTGGCGTCGGCGCGTCGCAGCGCGCGCAGGCTTGCGATCGCGACGACGGCGAGAATGACGCCGACGCCGATGAGCGCGACGTCGAGCCCGGCAAACGCGAGCAGACCCTGCGCCACCGCCGAGCCGAACAGCTGCCCGGTGCCGCCAGCGAGGCCGAGGCATGCGAACAACGGTCCGAGACTGCGCGGTTCGGTCGATCGTTGAAGCATGATCCGGCTGAGGTTGTCCATCAGCGACAGGCACAGGCCGAGAACGGGAAGGAGCACGAACACTACAGCGGGGTCGGTGCGCGCCCCGAGCAGGATGCAGATCGCGGCTGCTGCGACGAGGGCACCGACGAGCGCGCGTCGGAGTTGCATTCGGCGGACGACGACGGTCACCACCAGCGTGCTGGCCACCGCACCGGCACCTACCAGCGCGGTCAGCAGTCCCGGCCCGCGTTCGCCCATGTCGAGGGCGCGGAGCGCGACGATCACCAGCAGTACGTCGAGCGCGCCGACCACCACGTTTCGGGCCGCCGACACACCGATGACGCCGATGGTCCACTGCTGCTCAAATAGCTCGGCGATCGCTGCCCGCATCACCCGCCGTCGTGGGCCGGCGGCTGAGCCGCCGGCGCGCAAGCGTGTCATCGGCGCCGGCCGCCATGCGGTGGCCGCGAACGCGACGGCGCTCCCGGCTGCGCACGCAGTGAACACCGCCGACGAGCCGCCGGCACCACCGAGCAACGCCGCGACCAACGGACCCACGAGCGCGCTCGAACTATCACCGTAGGAGATCCAGAGGTTGCCGGTCACCAACTCGCGGGTGGAGTGCGCCACGGCTGGCAACAGCACGGCACCAGTGGGCCGCAGGGCGTTGATGGCACCGAGACCCACGACGACGAACGCGGCGACGGCTGGAGTCGGCGCGCCGAGCGCTGCGGCGATCGCCGCCCCGGCGTACGCGGCGGTCTGCACTGCGAACGCAGCAAGCCGCACCCGGTGTGCCCGGTAGCGAACGGTGAGGTTCGCCGCAATCGGCGCGCACACCAGCGGTGGAGCGAGCACGGCGAGCGACACGAGGCCGACTGCCGATGGGCCTCCCCACCCGTACGCGTGCACCAGCACCCCGACAACGGCCGCCCATTCTGCGATGACAGTCGCGAAGTGCGCGAGCACGAACCGCTGCAGCCGTGGATCGCTCAACTCGTCACCCGCACACGTTGCACCCGCACACGTTGCACCCTCCGGCTCCAACCCGACGCCGTGACGTCGACGAACATCGCTAGCACAGACGGTAGCTGCCCCGCCGCGGGTGCGATGGCGACCTCCAGGGTCAGGAGCGCGGCGTGCCGATCACGCACACGAGATCGCTCGAGTAGCTGCGGTCGACCAGCTTCATCGTCCAGTCGCCGTGGGGGCCGTCGTTGCTCATCGCGTATGCGTTGGCGCGGTTGGGGTCGCCGGCGACTGCGATCAGGAACTTGTCGGGCGCTGTCACGATCGGTACGAGCCGGTCCGGGTCGTCGGTCTCGGCGAACAACGGTGGTACCAGTCCAGTCGACGCGAGCTCGACGAGGGTGCGCCGGCCGGCGGTGAGGTTCGACCACTCGCCGATCAGCTTCTCGAACTTCCACGCCGCGATCCGGGCTTGCGCGAACAGGGCGGAGCGCACGTCGTCTTTCGACCATCCAGCCCGTGCGAACACGCGGGCCAGGATCGGCGAGAGCACGAGTAGCGGCCGGTACTGCCCCTGGCCGAGCCCGTAGACGT
>JANOKQ010000486.1:0-4192 GCA_031419375.1 Acidimicrobiaceae bacterium | reverse complement strand
CGCCCCGGGCTTCGGCGATCTGGTGCTGGCCCGCCACACCGCCGGGCCGGCGTGGATGGAAGCCCACAACAACGCCTACATCGGCGGCGACATCGCCGGCGCGGCACACACCGGGTTGCAGGTGCTGTTCCGCCCGCTGATCGGTCGGGCCTACCGCACCCCCAACCCGTCGCTGCTGCTGTGCGGCGCCTCGACACCCCCCGGTGGCGGCGTCCACGGCATGTGCGGCCGCAACGCAGCACTCACCGCCCTGCGCGGCATCCTCCGCTAGCTCAATCCGAACTTTGTCGGTCTCGACATGCTGAGCCTGTTGAGACCGACAAAGTTCACGGATGTGCGGCGATGCACTGTTCAGCTGAGGGCGACGAGGGCGTGGTTGGCGAAGTTGAGGGCGACGGGACCGTCGTCGGAGGCGACGACGATGTCCTCGAGCCGCATGCCCCATTTGCCGGGAACGTAGATGCCGGGCTCGACGCTGAATGCGTGGCCGGGCTCGATCGGTAGGGCGTTGCCTTCCACCATGTAGGGATCCTCGTGGGCTTCCATACCGATGCCGTGACCGGTGCGGTGGATGAAGTACTCGCCGTAGCCAGCGGCGGTGATGACCGCGCGCGACGCCCGGTCCACCTCCTGGCACGGCGATCCAACCACCCCCGCTGCGACGCCCGCGGCCTGGGCCTCGTGCAACACGGCGTAGGCGTCGGCGATCTCGGCGGGGATCTCACCGAGGAACACGCAGCGCGTGATGTCACTGCAGTAACCGTTCATCGTGCCGCCAAAGTCGGTGAGCACGATCTCGCCGGAGCGAATCACCCGGTCGCCCGCGTGGTGGTGTGGCGATGCCGCGTTCTCACCTGCGGCGACGATGGCAAAGTTGACCACGTCGTGCCCGTGAGCGATCAGCCGGGCAGAGATATCGGCCGACACCTGTGCCTCCGTCCGGCCCTCGAGCGCGATCTCGCCGGCATGAAGCTGTGCCGCCACCCGGTCGGCAGCGGCGCCTGCGGCTTTGAGCGCGGCGATCTCGGCCGCATCCTTGCGCATTCGCAGTTCGTTCATCACCGTGGTCGAGCGCACAAACCGGGTGGATGACCCCCACCCGTCGATCAATTCCACGAGGAACCGCGCCCACATGGTGTCGCCGATCGCGGCCACACGTGGCGAACCGGCGAGTTCACGCACGATCGCCACCGGATCATCGGTTTCGTTCCACGGGCGGAGCGAGAACACGCCGGCCTGTTCGGCCACGCGGGGGGCTTCGAGGCGCGGGATCACCATCGTCGCCTCACCGTCGCGGGGTACGACGAGCATCGTCAGCCGCTCGAGCGGCATCGCCATGTACCCGCTCAGGTACGGCAGGTCGCTACCGACCGACAGCAACAGCACGTCGACGTCGTGGGCCGCCATCGCCGCGCGGGCACGGTGGATGCGGTCGGCGTATGTCGCTGTTGAAGTCGTTGCGGCAGGCAGGCTCATCTCCCCATTCTGCCGAGGTTCCCCCGCCGTCGGGCCCCACCGGCTCGAACTTTGTCGGTCTCAACATCCTTAACCTGTCCACACCGACAAAGTTGGCGAGCACCGCGCCGAACGCCCCACCGCCAGGATCGAACTTTGTCGGTCCCGCCCGGCTCTACCTGTTCAGACCGCCAAAGTTCACGCTCTCCGGCGCTGAGGGCGCGGTGATTTGGTCGGCGGCTTGGCGGGCGTGGTAGCTGGAGCGGGTTAGCGGGCTTGCTTCGACATGACCGATCCCTGCGGCCTCACCGACCTGGCTCCAGCGGGTGAACTCGTGCGGCTCGACCCATCGGGCCACCGCGAGATGGTGCGAGGTCGGCCGGAGATACTGCCCGATGGTGACGATGTCGACTCCAATGGAGGCAAGGTCGACCAGGCATCCGTCCACCTCGCCGACGGATTCACCCATACCCACCACGAGACCCGATTTGGTGGTCAGCCCGGTGGCCTTGGCGCGAGCGAGCACGCTCAGGCTCGTCGCGTATCCCGCCGATGGCCGCACCGCCCGCTGCAACCGGGCGACGGTTTCGATGTTGTGGTTGAACACATCGGGGCGCACCTCGAACAACACCTGCAGCGACGCCGCATCACCCTTGGCGTCGGACACCAGCGTCTCGATCCGGGTCCCCGGGCAGCGCTCGCGGATCGCCGTGACGCACGCCGCGACGTGGGCCATGCCCCCGTCAGCCAGATCGTCGCGGGCCACCATCGTGAGCACAGCATGGGCGAGACCCATCTGAGCGACGGCCTCGGCCACGCGCTCGGGTTCGTCGTGGTCGACGGCAAGCGGCTTGCGCGTGTCGATTAAGCAGAATCCACACGCCCGTGTACATCTCTCGCCGAGCACCATGAACGTCGCTGTCCCGTCGCTCCAGCAGTCGCTGAGGTTGGGGCACCCGGCTTCCTCGCACACCGTGATCAGGCCGAGGTCGCGCACGGTCTTCTTGAGCGCCAGTACCTCGGGCCCGTGGACCACCTTCGGGCGCAGCCATTCGGGTTTGCGCGTGCCCACGGCGAGGCCCGGCGCCACCCCGGCTTGGTCCAGGCGTGCCCCCAGCCGAACCGAAACACCGGTCGACGCGACCTCGCCCCGGGCACCAAAGCCCTGTGCACCGACACCGCTTGCTCCGTCACCGCTTGCGCCGTCACCGTGGTCGGCGGCGCGGCGCACGACCGCACCGGCACCGGCGCCGCGCGAGAACGCGGAGAGGTCGTCAGGGCGATGCTTCCAGGCCACGTCTTGGCGTTCGGCCGCCACCGCGCCCCACTCGATCGACGCGCGCCGGCTGACAACGTCGACCACATCGCGCATCATGGCCACCAAACCTTCTTCGGCCAGTGACGTGACCGGCCGGTCGGCGATGCCGCACGGGATGATGTGCTGGCGGAGGTACGCCATGTCGGTGGACACGTTGAGGGCGAAGCCGTGCATGGTGCGGCCGCGCGCCAGGCGAACGCCGATCGCGGCGATCTTGCGCGGGTTCGGGCCGTCGGGGTCGACCCACACCCCTGGGAACTCGGGCAGGCAGCCGACGTCTTCGAGGCCGAGATCACGCAACGAAGCGATCAGTACCCGTTGCACCGCAGCCACATGATCGGCTGCGCCGAGCCGGTTGGCGACCGAGACGACCGGATAGCCAACGAGTTGGCCGGGGCCGTGATAGGTGACATCGCCACCCCGTTTCACCGCGACCAACTCGGCACCGACCTCGGCGGGATCGACCAGCAGGTTGCGAACCAGATCGGTGCGCGGACCGTACGTGAACACGTGCGGATGCTCGAACAGCAGCAGGTGCTGTTCGCGGCCGTGGTTGAACAAACCGTTCTGAACCGCGAGCGCCGCGGTGTACGAGACGTTCCCGAGCCAGCGCACGCGTAGTGGGCCGGGTATGGACGCGGTTGTGTTCACATCGGGCCGCGTGGCGGGTGGCGCGGGTGGCGCAGCGTCAGAGCTCGGTGTTCCAGTCACGGGTTTCGAGGATCTGCTTGACCTTGACGAGGAACCCGGCCGCATAGGCACCGTCGAAGGCACGGTGGTCCCAGCTCATCGCCAGGTTGCCGACGGGATGGATCACGATCGCCTCGCCGCCATCGGCGAGCCTGGCCACCACCGGCTTGCGCACGATCGCATCGGTCGACAGGATCGCAACCTGCGGCTGGTTGATGATCGGGATGGTGAGGACGCTGCCGGCGGAACCGTTGTTGGAGATGGTGAACGTGCCGCCTTGGATCTCGTCGGGGCCGAGCTTGCGGCTGCGCGCCCGATTGGCGAGGTCGTTGATCTCGCGGGCGATGGCCCGCAGCCGTTTGGTCTCGGCGGATCGGACCACCGGAACAAGGAGGCCTTGGAACTCAAGATCGACAGCGATGCCGATGTCGACGAAGTCGTGGACGACGATCTCGTTCGCGCCAACACTTGCGTTGAGGTGGGGGAAATCGGCGAGCGCGTCGACGACGGCACGGGTGATGAACGGCAGGTAGGTGAGGCTGAATCCCTCGGTGGCCTTCCACTCGCCCTTCACCTTGCCACGGGTGGCATCGACGTTGGCGAAGTCGACCTCGACCACGCTGAACGCGTGTGGGCTGACGTCCTTGCTCATGATCATGTGGCTGCCGGTGAGCTTGCGGATCTTGCTCAGCGCCACGGTGGAATCGCGCTCGCCGGTGTGCAGGACGG
>JANOKQ010000485.1:0-2967 GCA_031419375.1 Acidimicrobiaceae bacterium | reverse complement strand
TGCCGATCCGCAGGTTGGTGTGCTGCTCCTGCTCGCGCTGAGCGCAATCTCGGTGTACGGCATCATGCTCGCCGGCTGGTCGTCGGGGTCGAAGTACCCGTTGCTCGGCTCGGTACGCGCCTCGGCCCAGATGGTCAGCTACGAAGCCGCACTCGGCATGAGCATCGCCGCAGTGTTGTTGCTGGCCGGCACGCTGAGCACCAGCGGAATCGTCGTGGCCCAGCAGGGCATCAGCAACTGGCATCTCGTCACCACCGGGATCTTGCCGTTCGTCATCTTCATGATCGCCGCCACCGCCGAACTCAACCGCCCCCCGTTCGACCTCGTCGAGGCCGAACAGGAACTCGTCGGCGGGTTCAACACGGAGTATTCCAGCATCCGCTTCGCCCTGTTCTTCCTGGCCGAGTTCATGAACACGATCACGATGAGCGCGGTGATCGTCACGTTATTCTTCGGCGGTCCGCAACCCGTCACCGTCGACATCGGCAACATCGAGTGGAACGGCGATCTGTGGCTCGGGCCGCTCAATGGCACCGTCTGGTTCCTCGCCAAGTTGGTGGTCTTCCTGTACATCTACGTCTGGTTCCGGGCCACGCTGCCACGGTTGCGATACGACCAGTTGATGAACCTCGGGTGGAAGGTGCTGATCCCGCTGTCGCTCGGATGGTTCATGCTGCTCGCCGCGTTCCGCCTCGGCCAGGACGAGGGCTGGAACCGGTGGGCAGTCGGTGGCGTTTCGGTCGTGGTGTTGGCCTTGTGTGCAGCGTTGCTGATGGCCGCGTCCAGGGTGAGCACCAAGAACCGTGAGCGAGAGGGAGCGATGTTCTAATGGGCTACTTCGACGGATTCGCCGTCACCATGCGCCAACACCGCCTGTTCCGAGGTAAGCGGGTGACCACTTCGTACTCGGGGGGCCGTGAGATCAAGAAGGGTCACGCCGAGAGCCGCGACGAAAAGATCCCCAAGCCGGAACGGCTGCATGGCCGCCATGTGCTGAACCGTTACGAGGACGGCATGGAGAAGTGCATCGGCTGCGAACTGTGCGCAGGTGTCTGCCCGGCCAAGTGCATCTACGTACGCGGTGCCGATAACGACCCCGAGAACCCCACCTCGCCCGGCGAGCGGTTCGGTTTCGTCTACGAGATCAACTACCTGCGCTGCATCCACTGCGACCTCTGCGTCGAAGCCTGCCCCACCGAGGCGATCACCGAATCGAAGTTGTTCGAGTTCAGTTTCACCAACCGTAAGGACGCGATCTATACCAAGGATGAACTCGTCGTCGATGATTCGGGCAAGGCCAAACGGCTCGCCTGGGAGGACTGGCGCGACGGTGAAGACGAGTTCACCAGCGGCTGGATGCGGGCGACGTCGCCGTCGGGCGATGCCGATTTCGTCGGCGAGATCGGCTGGAGCAACGAGCTCGGCTACGGGGTCCGCGCCGCCGAGGCCGACCAGGTAACCGCCGACCGGCCGGCACCCGATGCCAGCATCAAGACCGTCAAGACCATCTCGCGCGGTGGCGAGGCGCATCACTGATGGAGCTGTTCGTCTTCATTTGCGCGTCGGCGATGATCCTGGCCGGCGCCGTCGGGGTGCTCGTGCGCAACAACCCGGTGCACGCTGCGCTCAGCCTCGTGCTCACGCTGTTTGGCGTGGCCGTGATGTTCGTCTCGCTCGAGGCGCACTTCCTCGCCGCGGTCCAGGTGATCGTGTACGCCGGGGCGATCGTGGTGCTGTTCTTGTTCGTGATCATGCTGCTCGGAGTCGATCGTTCCGAGAATCTGCAGATCGAGCCGATTCCGGTCCAGCGCCCCTTGGCGGTGATCGTCGGCGGCAGCCTCGCAGGCATCCTCATCGCGGCCATCGTGCAGGCCCGCTCGGCGGTGCAGTCCTCCACCGGGGCGGGGCTCGACAACGCCACCGTCACCGGCGACCACGACAGCAACGTTCGCCAGATCGCGCGCAGCTTGTTCAGTGACTACGTGTTCGCGTTCGAGTTGGTCTCGGTGCTGCTGGTCATTGCGGTCGTTGGCACCGTGATGTTGTCGCGCCGCCCGGCCCGACTGGATGCCGGCAACTTGGATGCAGGCAACTTGGGTGCGGGCAACGTGGAGGCGGGCAAGTGATCGCTCTCGCGCAACCGACCACGACGTGGTACCTGGTGCTCGCCGCGCTGGTGTTCAGCATCGGCACCGTTGGGGTGATGGTGCGGCGCAACCCGCTGGTGATGTTCATGTGTGTCGAACTGATGCTCAACGCGGTCAACTTGAGCTTCGTCGCGCTGGCTCGCGACCTCGGCGACATCGGTGGCCAGACCACCGTGTTCTTCGTGATGGTCGTCGCGGCTGCCGAGGTGGTCGTCGGCCTCGGCATCATCGTGGCGATCCTTCGACGACGACCGAACGCAACGGCCGACGACATGTCGGAACTGAAGGGCTGATCCAATGGTCGACGCCGTCTGGCTCATCCCCGCGCTCCCGCTCGCCGGTTTCCTCATCGTGTTGCTGTTCGGCCGCAAGCTTGGCGAACCACGATCGGGGTACCTCGCCACCGCCATGGTCGCTGCAGCGTTTGCGGTCACGGTCGGCGTGTTCTTCGAACTGCTGTCGAAATCGGCCGAGGAGCGCCGCCACGTTTCCACCCTGTTCAGTTGGGTGCCGGTCGGATCGCTGCAGGTAGACCTGGCGTTCCTGGCCGATCCGCTGAGCATCACGATGTGCTTGTTCGTCACCGGCATCGGCACGCTGATCCATCTGTATTCGGTCGGGTACATGCACGGCGACCCGCGCTTTTCCAAGTTCTTCCTGTACCTCAACCTGTTCGCGTTCAGCATGTTGATGCTCGTGCTCGGCGAGAACCTGCTCGTCACGTTCCTCGGCTGGGAGGGTGTCGGCACGTGCTCGTATCTGCTGATCTCGTTCTGGCACGAGCGCGAGAGTGCGGCCACCGCCGGCAAGAAGGCGTTCG
>JANOKQ010000484.1:0-3299 GCA_031419375.1 Acidimicrobiaceae bacterium | reverse complement strand
CGACCAAGGCGTACACCTGAGCGAACCGTTCACCCGCCAACTCGACGGCAAACTCCGCGAGCTGCGGTTCTACCTCGATCGACAACCAACCCGAATCAGCTACTACATCGCCACCGGACGAATCATCGTCCTGTTGACCGTATTCACCAAAACCCGACCCCGAGAACGAGCAGAAATCGACCGGGCCCGCCGAGCAATGCAGCGCTGCATCACCGACGGCCACCTCACCGAGGAGCAACCAACATGACCACCAACTGGACCGACATCAAAGCCAGCCGTACTGACAACGACGAACGACGCCACGGCTACGAACACGCCGGACGCGCAATCCGCCTCGCCTTCGAAATCAAGGCCCTCCGAGAAAAGAAGGGCCTCAGCCAACGCCAACTCGCCGAACTCGTCGGCACCACCCAATCAGCCATCGCCCGACTCGAAGGCGGCCGCATCTCCCCCAGCCTGCCCACCCTCGACCGAATCGCCAACGCCCTCGACGCCGAACTCACGATCAGCCTCACCGACACCGAACGATTACTCGGCGCTCGCTGACGGCTGGAGCCGACACCAGCCTGCATCATTCGCCCAAGCCGCGGCCTACAAGAAGAACGCCCGCGCCCAGCAGAGACCTGTCAGTCGGTCGTCGTCAGGCCGCCTAGCTGACAGCGCATAGCGTTTCTCATGATCTCCGTTGAAGCCGCACGACACATCGCAGCGACGCCCGACCGCATCTTCGAGTTCATCAGCGATCCGCCGCGCATGGGCGAGTGGTCCCGGAAACATCGGCGTCCTGCCTTGCGGACGACTGCGTGGCCGCTACGGACCACCTTGGTGAGGGACCCGATTTATGCAGCACCTGCGTGCTCCGAGCCGCAGTAGCGCTGGCACTCGTCACGTCGGCGGGCTCGCTCGCCGTGGCATACGCCGTGGAGTTCGGCCTGTCCACCGGCGCGGTGTTGTTCAACCCGGCAGCCGGATCACTGCTACCCGACGTCGTCGGCGACGACGACGTGATCGACGCCAACAGCGCCATGTGGACCGCAGCCGTCACCGTCCAGATCGCCTTGGCACCTGTCGCCGGGTTCGCCATCGCCGCCTTCGGCGTCGAGATCGCATCGGCAATGAGATGTGCGCGACGCGACCAGAACCGAGCATCGTCGAGCGTTCTGGGTACGCCTAGGTGTGTTCGCCGGGAACGTTGTCCTTGAATGTGTTGAGGCATGCGGCTGGGGACTGAGAAGCCTCGCCGACCGAGCATCAGCGCTCGGCGGTTCGGGTACTTTCGTACAGCACCGAGCTCGTTGCGCTCGCCGAGACGCTCGCCGGCCGGACTGCGAACGGGTGACCGAAGTGGTGCTCGGCCCACCGCCTGCGCGTATGGTGCTCGCGTGCGGTCCGCTGTGGGTCACCGACTCCGGGAGCGACCGACGACGCGAATCGGATCGATCGACTCTTCGTGACGGATTTGCATCGCGCTGTTGACGAGCCGTGTGAGATGCGCCGCAAGCCAAGCGTCCGTCGTCGCTCAGTTGCTCGCTAGGACTTTGGGACTGACGACCGCCGCCAGACGATCGTGGGACGCGTCGCTGGCTGCTGCGTGCTGGAGTGCTCCCAGGAATCGGGACCGATCGCTCGGGTGTACTGTCGCTCAGCTGCACGTTCATGACGCGGCGGGCAGAGGGCATCAACGCTCTCAGAGATGGGGACCACATGAAGCGTTTGACCATTGTATTCGCAGTGTTGCTCAGCATGCTGAGCATCCCCGGTGTAGCGAGAGCCGCAGTCGATCCGCTGGCGTTCTCGCCGGACCCGATGGCATTCGGCACGGTGGCAGTCGGTGCGAACAGCAGCTTGCCGACAACCGTCTCCTACACCACATCGGTCAGTACGCAATACCTCTACGTCGGCATCGACACCGCCACGATCACCGGTGCTGATGCCGCGAACTTCGCTGTCACCGGCAACGACTGCAGCTTCATCAACCTGAGCGGAGTCGGGTACAACGAGACCTGCTCGATCACCGTCGCCTTCACCCCCACGACCCCAGGAGCCAAGAGCGCCAGCCTCGACATCGCTTGGCAAAACACCGGGGGCCCCACCGGCAACCAGAGCCTCTCGCTCACCGGCACCGGTGCGGCGGCGCAGTGTGCCGGTGGATCGTATTCGGGTTCTGGGTACGAGCCATGCACGCCCGCCGCCGCGGGCTACTTCGTTCCCGTCGCTGGGAGCACTTCCCAGACGGCGTGCGCCCCCGGGTCGTTCTCGGCCACGGCGGGGCAGTCGTCGTGCGTGAATGCTCCGGCAGGTTCGTACGCGTCGGGCACCGCCAACACGTCAGCGACGCTATGCCCGGCCGGCACGTTCTCGGCGACAGCAGGACAGTCGTCGTGCACCCTTGCCGCAATTGGCAGCTACGTCGACGCCCCCGGTAAAAACCATCAATCGCCATGCCCTGCCGGGACGTTCTCGGCGACAGTAGGGCAGTCGTCGTGCACTAGTGCTCCGGCGGGCTCGTTCGCATCCGGCACCGGCAACATCGCAGCAACTCTGTGTCCCACAGGCACGTTCTCGGCAACATCGGCACAACCGTCGTGCGCGCCGGCACCTGCCGGAAAGTTTGCCTCCGGCACCGGCAACACCTCGGCGACGTCGTGCCCGGCCGGAACATACTCACCGACGACCGGACAGTCGTCGTGCACGCTCGCCCCGACCGGGTCGTTCGCATCCGGCACGGGTAACACCTCAGCGACGCTGTGCCCGGTCGGCACGTTCTCGGCGACAGCAGGACAGTCGTCGTGCACCCCCGCTGGAATCGGCTCGTACGTCCCCGCCACCGGGCAGAACCATCAGACTGCCTGCCCGGCGGGCACGACGACCGCCACAACCGGTTCGACCTCGGCGACAGCGTGCGTCCCCCTCTACGGCCTCGGTGGCTTCATCTCGCCACTGCCGAGGAGCACGCTCGCGAAGTCGGGCTCGACGATCCCTGTCAAGTTCGTGCTGACTGCTTCGGCTTCGTCCTCGACGCCACTCAGCCCGTCGGTCGCGGCTGCCCTCGCAGCGGCCGGCAAGGTCAAGGTGACGCTGGCCGGCCCTGGCATCAATCCTCAAGACGAACTGTGCAGATGGAACGCATCAGGCCAGTATTTCCAGTGCAACATCAAGACGCCGAATAAGGGTCTAGTGACCGGCGCCAGCTACACGATCACCGTCTCGGAGCTCGTCGGGACAGTCTTCGTCGCTGCTCCTGCCGTTGGTTCGACCGTCAACCCGCAGATCGTCTTCTTTAGGTAGCTGCACGGATC
>JANOKQ010000483.1:0-7698 GCA_031419375.1 Acidimicrobiaceae bacterium | reverse complement strand
TGGACGACATTGCCCATCACGCGGCACCGGGCACGTTCGACCACGATGCCAACCCGGCCACCCCGCGGATACCGCAAACACCCGACGCCGACCCCGGCACGACCAACGACAACATCGCCGGAACCTATGACGATGAGATGCTCGGAGCACACTTCATCGCCGGCGATGGTCGGGTCAATGAGAACATCGGCCTGATAACGGTGCACCACGTGTTCCACGCTGAGCACAACCGGTTGACCGCCGACATCAAGAACGTGATCACCACCGAGGATCCGACACAGCTGACCGAATGGCAGCTGACGCCGGGTGTGTGGAACGGTGAGCGGATCTTCCAGGCGGCACGCTTCGTGACCGAGATGGAGTACCAGCACCTCGCGTTCGAGGAGTTCGGCCGCAAGGTGCAGCCGATGATCAACGTGTTCGCCGGCTATGACACCTCGATCAACCCGGCCATCGCGGCGGAGTTCGCCCATGCGGTCTACCGCTTCGGCCACTCGATGTTGACCGAGACCGTCGCCCGGAACGAGACCAACGGCACGCCGAACGACATCAGCCTGTTCGATGCGTTCCTCAACCCGCCGTCGTTCACCGATGGGATCGGGGCGACGGTGTATACACCTGATCAAGCCGCAGGTGCCGTCGTGCGAGGGATGACCACCCAGGTCGGCAACGAGATCGACGAGTTCGTCACCGATGCGCTGCGCAACCGGCTGGTCGGGCTCCCGCTCGACCTGGCAACACTCAACCTGGCCCGTGCCCGTGATACCGGAATTCCCACACTGAACAACGCCCGAAAGGCGTTCTTCGCTGCAACCGGTGGCAACACGCTGCTGGCACCGTACGACGGCTGGCTCGACTTCGGTCTGTCGATTTCGACGCCGGCGTCGCTGATCAACTTCGTGGCCGCCTACGGCACCCATCCCGCCATCACCGGCGTCGACCCCGATGGGGCCGGCCCGATCGTGGCCGGGTCCAACGCGGCCCGCCGGGCGATGGCAGCCAAGATCGTCGCCAACGATCCCACCGACGCATTGACGCCGGCCGACAGCGGGGCTTTCATGCTCAGCACAGGAGCGTGGGCCAATGCTGGCACGACCAGCATCACCGGCCTCGACGACATCGATTTGTGGATGGGTGGCCTCGCCGAGGTCAAGCAGCCCTTCGGTGGGATGCTCGGATCGACGTTCAACTACGTGTTCGAGACCCAGATGGAGCGTCTGCAAGACGGCGACCGGTTCTACTACCTGAGCCGCACCGCCGGCCTCAACATGTTGGTGCAGCTCGAGGGCAACTCGTTCGCCGAGCTGATCATGCGCAACACCGATGCCACCAACTTGCCGGCCGACGTGTTCAGCCGGCCCGACTACAACTTCGACATGGCCAACCTCGGCACAACCGGGCCGATTCTCAACGACCCGGGTACCCCGTACGACGAGTCGACGTTGTTGACCCGGATGCCTGACGGCACGATCCGGTATGCCGGCGAAGCACACATCGTGATGAACGGTGTTCCCGGCAACGACCGGATGCGGGCCAACAACGGTGACGACACCGTTCGTGGCAACGATGGCGATGACCGTCAAGAAGGCGGTGCCGGCAACGACGCCCTGATCGGCGGCCTCGGTGACGACAAGCTCACCGACACCTTCGGTGACGACGGGCTCAAGGGCGGGGATGGCGACGACTACCTGTCGTCGGGTGCCGGTTTCGACCTCAACCAGGGCGGCCGCGGTAACGACTTCGTCATCGGCGGATCTGATCCGACCGAGACCTTCGCTGGGCCCGGTAACGACTTCGTCTTTGCCGGCGACTCCAGCGACACCGTGTTCGGAGACGACGGAGACGACTGGATCGAAGGTGGCGGCCAAGCCGACCTGCTGCAAGGTGACAACGGGGCGCCGTTCGGCGACGACCCGAACGCACCAGGCAGCGACGTGCTCATCGGTCAGGGTGGCAACGACGATTACGACGCCGAGGGTGGCGACGACATCATGCTCGCCGGTCCCGGAGTGGAGCGGTACTTTGGGCAGTTCGGTTTCGACTGGGCGGCCTACAAGGGCGATACCGAGCCGGCCGATGCCGACATGAACCTGACGCTGCTCGTACCACCCGGTGTGGTCAACCTTCGTGACCGCTACAGCACCACCGAAGCGGTCTCGGGCTGGAACCTCAACGACGTGTTGCGTGGCGACGATGACACCGTCCTCACGACGGTTGGACACGAGCTCGGCGCAGCAGGCATCGCCCGCATCAGCGGGCTGGCTGCGTTGCTACCGCCGTTGGCGACCACCTGGTCCGCCGGCAACATCATGCTCGGAGGCAACGGCAACGACCTGATCGAGGGTCGTGGCGGCGACGACATCATCGACGGTGACCTGTGGCTCGACGTGCAACTCCGTGCGCCGAACCCTGCCACCGCCGACCCGGCCGACTTCCAGTTGGTCGACAACATGCTGTCGTTGCAGCCGGGCGTACTTGCGGGCACGATCGATCCGGGCCTGATCACCATTGTCCGCTCGCTGAAGACGTCCGGGGTACCGGGCAGCGATACGGCGGTGTTCACCGGCCCGCGTGCTGACTACGACATCGCTGTCGTGGGCACCAAGGTGATCGTCACTCATGCTCGCGGCAGCGGCGGGGGTGGCGGTCCGCTCGACAACGGGATCGACACGCTCACCAACATCGAGTCGTTCCAGTTCGCTGACCAGACGATTCCGAGCCCGCTCGGTAGCGGCTTGCTGCGGGTGACCACGACGCCGGCGTTGCCGTCTCGGATCTCCGTCGACGGCACTGTCCGCCACGACTGGGGCCTCGAGTGGGTCACCGTTCCCTCCGGTATCCATCAGGTGTGTTGGAGTGACGTGATTGGTTTCACCACGCCGGCATGCCAGACGGTGACGGTAGCGACTGGCCTGACGACCGTGGTCAACGGGACGTTCGGCCAGATGGGTTTGCTGCAAGCCGGTGTCTCGCCGGCGGGTGTGCCGTCGACGGTGTTCGTCGATGGTGTCGCCCGTGACGAGTACGGTCTGTTCGCATTCACCGAAGTGGGAACCCACAACGTGTGCTGGGGCGACGCCCCCGGCTTCCAGGCTCCGGCCTGCCAGTCGGTTGTCGTCACAGCAGGAGTACAGACCACGGTGACGGGAACGTTCACACCGACCGCCGCCCCGACGCCCGGCCCAGCGCCGAGTCTCGGTGTCACCGGGTTCCTACGAGTCGAGACCAATCCGGCAGTGCCGGCTCGGATCGAAGTCGACGGGATTGCCCGTACCGATTGGGGTCTCACCTGGGTGAAGACGCCGGTTGGATCGCACGGAGTGTGCTTCACCGATGTGCTCGGCTTCATCACCCCTGCCTGTCAGACGATCTCGATCACTGACGGGGCAACGACAACGGTGGTGGGCAACTACCTGCCACTCGGGTTGTTGCAAGTTGGCATCGCACCCGCCGGGCTCCCGGTGGACGTGGTGATCGACGGGTTGCCGAGGAACCAGTTCGGTGCCTACTTCTTCATCGAGCCGGGTACCTACAACGTGTGCGGCACGGCTGCGATCGGCTTCACCACCCCGGCTTGCCAGTCGGTCGTGGTGACAGCTGGCCCGCAAGTCAACGCCACGCTGACGTACACCCCGACTCCCTGAACACGAGCTCCTGAACCGGAGTTCGTGAACATGGTCAGATCTGCACCGCACGCTTCGCCTGGCGTGCGGTGCAGGTCGAAGTCCTCCCGTAACAGCGGCGCTTCGGCGCCGCTGTTGCGCGTTCATGCGCCGTGTACTTGTCGAAACCGTCACCGGAGCGAACCGTGTCCGGGCCCGAGACGGAGACCTGTCAGAGCTCGGTCAGTTCACCGCTCGCGGCGAGGTCACGAAGCTTGAACTTCTGGATCTTGCCGGAACCGGTGAGCGGGAACGCCTCCATCGCGTACCAGTGCCGCGGGGTCTTGTGCGGGGCGAGATGTTCACGCATGTAGGCGAACATCTCGTTCTTGTCGATCGTGGCCCCGGGTGCGGGCCGGACGAACGCGGCGACCGCTTCACCCCAGCGGTCGTCGGGCAGGCCGACCACTGCCACCTCCCCGACGCTCGGGTGAGCGAACAACAACTCTTCGAGCTCACGCGGGTAGATGTTTTCGCCCCCACGGATGATCATGTCCTTCAAGCGGCCCTCGACGGTGCAGTAGCCACGGTCATCCATCGCACACAGGTCGCCGGTGTGCAGCCAGCCGTCGGCGTCGACTGCTGCCGCCGTCGCTGCCGGGTTCTCGAAGTACTCGAGCATCACGTGGTACCCGCGGGTGTAGTACTCGCCGATCTGGCCGATCGGCACGGTGGCCCCCGTGTCCGGGTCGGTGATCTTGACCTCGACGTTCGGCATCGGTGGACCGATGGTGCCTGCCTTGTCGGCGACGGTGTCGGTCGGTTTGGTCATCGACGCGACGGGCGAGCACTCGGTTTGGCCGAACACGATGGTGAACGTGGCGCCGAGGCGCTCCTCGAACGTCGTGACCAGTGCGGCCGGCACGGTCGAGCCTCCCGAGCAGAGGTTTTCGACGGCGGACAGGTTGGTCGTTTCGAAGCTGGGGTGCTCCAGCATCGCCACGAGCATGGTGGGTACGCCCATCATCGAGTTGATCCCATAGGTCTCGAACAGCTCGAGCACGAGGCCCGGATCGAACGCCTCGACCAAGACCTGGGTCGCTCGTTTCGATACCGCGCCGAGCACACAGATCACACAGCCCGCCGTGTGGAACAACGGCATCGTCGTGACGGTCACCGAGCCGTCGCGGATGCCCATCCGGTCGGCGGTGTGTGCGCCGTTGTTGACGAGGCCCCGGTGGTGCAGCAACGCTCCCTTGGGGAATCCCGTAGTTCCCGACGTGTACTGGATCATCACGGGATCGCCGGCCGCGACCGGAGGCAGCACGGTAGTCGTGGTGGCATCGGCGAGGAAATCGTCCCATTCGTCGAAGCGGATCACCTCGCGCAGCTCAGGGCATCGCGAGCGGATCTCATCCACCGTTGCCAACATCGGGTTGCCGCGGAACTCGGGCACCAGCACGATCCCGGCCGCGCGTGACTGGTTGAGCACGTACTCGACCTCGCTGGAGCGAAAGCCGGGGTTCACCGTGACGAGCACGAGGCCGGCCATCGCCGCGCCGAACTCGACCATGATCCACTCAGGAATGTTCGGTGCCCACACCGCCACGCGTTCGCCGGGTTCGAACCGGCGCAGCAAGGCATGCGCGGTGCGCACCGAGGCTGCGTGTAGCTCGGCGTACGTCCACTGTCGCCGGGCCGATCGGTCGGCGACACCGGCGATCAACGCGACCTGATCGGTCGCCGTCTCGGCTGCCCACGTGAGCAGGTCCCCCAACGTGAGTTCGCGCACTGGCGGCTCGGTCGGACCTACGGCGTGAGACTCGTCGAGCCCCGCCGACTGGTCTGACGTAGCTAGTGTCGACATGGCGAAACCTCCGAACGCTGATGCCGCCGGCCCGGCGGGGGCGACACAGCGGACGGTACCACGACCGTCCGGGACGGCTAGACGACGACGACCTTGGTGCCCACGTCGGCGAAGTCCCACAAGAAATCGGCATCGCGAACGGCCTGGCGTTGGCATCCGCCGCTGAGGCGGGTGCCCAACTCGGCCTCGGTCTGGTACGGGGAGTTGTCCTCGACGTGAAGTGGGATGGAATGGAACCCGATCGCACCGATGTCGGTCTTGAGCCAGCGGACCATCTTCGGTAGGTACGCCTTGCCGTTCCAGGCGGTGGAGACATCGGAGCGGCTGTACACCTCATGTGTGCCGGGGAGCTCGTTGCTGTACTTGCTGCCCGAGATGAGCCACGAGCGGATGATCTGTCCGTCGCCGTCGACCGCCCAGACCCGCTGCCCGGCCCGGTCGTACACGAGACGGCGACCAGACCCGGAATCCGCGGGTAGCGGTGGCGCATCGGAGCCGGCAGAGGCCACAGAGCTGAGCGGGTAGCCCATCAAGTCGACGGCCCCAGACGCTGGCTTCGGCGTGCGGACGACGAAGGACTCCTCGTCGGGCCAGATGCCGAGCGAGATCGCTGACTCGCGGCCGACGACCCCGTCGACGAACAGGTTGCGCTCGGCCTGCATTGACTCGACAGCGCTAAAGGTGGCCTGATCGAAGGTGCCGTTGACCGTCCCGGAGTAAAAGCCTCCGTCGAGGAGGGCCTGCTGGAGGCACTGCACGCTGGCGCCGGTTGCGCCCATGCGCACCGACAACACGTCCATCAGGCAACTGTCGGCGGTGGTGAGGTCGCTGCCGTCGAGGTCGGGCAACGCCGTGCCGTCCGCAGCGACAGGCCCTGCGGCCGCTCCGTCGGCGGGGCGCACAACGCCGGTGACACCCACGACGGGGGCTGCGGCGGCTGCCGCCACCTCGGCGGGCTGGACGAGATTGACGCCGGCATCCGTGGCCGCGGGCGCGGCCGACACGCTCCCCGGACCCTCACTGCGCGATGCCACAGCGAACACCAGGCAGAGCAAACCGGCAACACCGGCAACGATGTACAGCGGACGGCGATCGAGCCCGCGCGAGTGATGCGGACCGGCGGGCAACCCGTGCGAAAGGGAAGCTCCGCTAGCGCTGGGCCGTGACGCGGTCCGACTCGTGGTCGAACTGCGGCTCGGGGACGGGTGCGCCGTGGTGGACGCGCGGCCGGTCGACTTGTGGTCAGACGACGACCGGTGCGCGGTCGCCGCGCGCTGGGCCCGAACGCGGGTGCCTGCCGCCGGCGCAAATGTGCTCGGCGTCTGCGCGTTACGCGACGATGCCTGCGGCTCTGAGCCGCATCGTGGCGCTGGTCGGTTTGAATTGGAAAGGTCGTGTTGCAAGTGGGCTCCGCGGAGACATCGGGCGGTCTGTCTGATTGCACGCAACGTGCACGACGAACACACCTTGGGGGACCGAGTGGGCGATCAAGGAACTGGCGGCCAGCGTATCCGATCGCGTTCCAAGACCGTGGGCATCACCGCTGCTGCTGCCTCCCGGCATCGCCGAAATGTCTCCACCGATTGATGATCCGGCAGCTACGTTCTCGGCATGGCGATCATTCCCGACACGAAGAACTGGACCTGGGTCCTCAGCGAAAGATGCCCCGACTGCCGCTTCGATGCCGCAGCGGTCGACGTCTCCGACATGGGGCATCTCATTCGCCAAAACGCTGCTGCGTGGCGGACAGTCCTCGCCCACGAACACGTACGGCTGCGGCCGACCGACGACCGGTGGTCGGCACTGGAGTACGGATGCCACGTGCGCGACGTGTTCGTGCTCTTCGACCAGCGCCTGGAATTGATGTTGGTCGAGGATGCACCAATCTTCGCGAACTGGGATCAGGACGCGTCGGCCGTCGCCGATGACTACGGTCGCCAAGACCCTGGGCAGGTGGCAACCGAGCTGCTTGTCGCTGCAGCCGCCCTGGCCCAACGCTTCGACGCCGTCTCGGGCTGCGACTGGGAGCGAACGGGGTTCCGTAGCGATGGGGCCGCTTTCACCGTGGACTCCTTCGCCAGATATCTGTTGCACGATCCGGTGCACCACCTGCACGACGTCGCGGCGCTGAACTGACCGGTCCAGATCTTGGGAACGATGAGCTTGGGAACGATGAGCTTGGAACGACGAGTTTTGGAATGACGCGAACATGGGAACGAAGTGTCGTGC
>JANOKQ010000482.1:0-12172 GCA_031419375.1 Acidimicrobiaceae bacterium | reverse complement strand
GATCCCGCATCGACGGCGCTCGATGCAGCCGAGGGAGCGGTGCTCACCTCCGCGTTGGCACGGCTCCGAAACCGTGACCGTGAGGTGCTCGGCTACCGCTACTTCGCCGGACTCAACGAGGCCGAGACCGCGGCGGCCCTGAACGTCGCCCCGGGCACAGTGAAGTCGCGGACAGCGCGGGCGCTGGAGCGATTGCGCGACGACGTTGCCGTGCGTGGTCTTCGCGAGGGGGCTACGTGATGGCGGCGAGCTCTGACGTCGAACTTGAACGGCGGCTCGAGGCATTGGCCGCGCAGGTTCCGTGCCCGCCCCTCCAGCCGTTCACGGAGCAGATCCTGCGCCTGATCGCTGCCACCCCGGCACAACCTTCGCCGGCACGGCACCCGACTCGTCGACGGCGCGCATCGCTCGTCGCCGCAGCGATCGCTGCGAGCATGCTGATCCTGCCCGGACCACGCGGGGCAGTAGCCCGGTGGTTCGGTTTCGACAGCGTGCGCATCGAGCGAGGCCCGGCACCGACCGTGCCCGCCTCGGCGACCACCGACACGACGGCCGCGGCTCCGGGACAGCCATCTGCATCGACACCGGCAACCTCGCTGCCGGCAGCCGACGCGCTGGCAGGTCTCGGGCCGGGCGTGTCATCCGCCGACGCGGCGGCGAGCGGCCTGCCCCTGCCGACTCCATCGGCACTCGGTCCACCAGCGTCAATCCATGTCGTCGACATCCGCGGAGTCATCCAGCTGGTCGCCGTGTACGCCCCCGCCGCAGCGCTCCCACCGTCGCCCGTCGTTGCGGTGGGGGCACTGGTATCGGTGTTTCCGGCACACATCGACGAGGGCTACTTCGGCAAGTTCCTCGACACGGCCACCACCATCGAATCGTTCACCCTCGACGGCAGCCAGGCGATCTGGATCGAGGGAGCACCGCATCAGATCGCGGTCGTCGTCGACGGAGAGCCGGTGGTCGACACGTTGCGGTTGGCAACCAACACGCTGCTGTTGGAACGCGACGGGCTCGTCCTGCGGATCGAGGCGAACATCACTCGCGCCGCAGCACTGCGAATCGCGGCAACATGGGAACCCGACAGCCGGTGACGGTGTCGGACGGGCATGACCCGATCACTCGTGCTCGTATCCGCCATCGTGGCTCTTGCGGCCTGCGGCGGCAAGGTGTCGTCGCCCGCGGCCACTGCCCCGTCGGCCACTGCCCCGTCGGCCACTGCCGGATCGCAAACAGCCGGATCGCAAGCACCCCAGGCGTCGGTCGGCTTCCCACCCCTGACGTTGCTTGCCTCCGATTCAACCGTGGCGATGTACGACGGCACCGGCCGGGCGGTCGAGCTGTCGGGCATCCTCACCGCCGGCGGCGACGCCGTGGTGTCGGCGACAACGGATGTACCCGGATCGACCCGGGTGGAGTGGCACCGCGTCCCGACCGGCGACCTGCTCGCCGGCCACGTCATCGACGGCGACCTCACCGTGTCGGCTGTGTCGAGCGATGGCACGCTCGCCGCGCTCACCGACGCCGAACCGGGAGGCACCAGCACGACCTCCAACATCGTCGTCGTCAACCGCAACGACGGCGTGCTCGGGCAGTGGTCGCTGGCCGGCAACGTTGTTCCTGAAGCGTTTGCCAACGCCTACGTTGCCGAGGGCAACGGGATGCCGATCGGGGTGTTCGCGATCGAGTACCTCAAGGCCGACGTGTACCGGGTGCGGGTGATCGACACCGCAACCGGCGAGCTCGGCCTGCCGCTCAACCTGCGCGACAAGAGCCAAACCGTCGACGAGGCGATGACCGCCGTGAGCCGCACCGCGGTGTTCGACCGGCATCACCAACTGCTGTTCACGCTGTACCAGGGAACCGTCGACGACATGGAAGACCAGTACGCGTTCATCCACACCCTGGGTCTGATCAACGGGGTCTGGTGCCTGGAGGTGCCCGAGCAGCTCGACCTCGGCGAGCACACCGGCGCACTCGCCGTGACTCCGGTTGGCGACCGCCTGTACGTGGCCTCACCCAACGGTGGTGTAGCCAGCTACCGGGTTTCGGACCTCACCGACATCAACGCCGAACCAGTCGCCGAGACCGTCGCACAACTTGACCTGAGCGGCTCGCGGGTCGCGATCGCGGCAACGGGCGACGAAGTCGTCGTCGCCTTCGGGAGCACCGTCGCGCGACTCGACCCCGTGACGCTCGCAGTGCGCGACACCTTCGTCTGGGACATGAGCATCGAAGCCGTCGCCGTCACCGACAACGGTGACGTGATCATCGCCGGCGATGCGCGCATGACCCGCATCTCCGCCGACCATCGGCTTGTCGCCGAACGTCCCCTGCCGGCAGGCCTCGCCGAGGTCACCGGCATCGTCACCGGCATCGTCGCCGCCAACCGCTGAACGCCGGTTCCGCGCCTGAGCCAACCATTCGTCGCGGGCGGCGAACCTATCCGGTTGCTGCGCTGGGGCGGATCCACACGGCCACTGTGGTGGTGCCGACCTGGCGGCGCAGGGCGCTGGTGCGCTCGAACTGCGCCGCGACGGCGGGCTCGAGGTCACCCAGATCGAGCGTGCCGGCGGCGACGAGTTCGGCGGCCAGCCCGCCGTAGACGAACCCGGCAGCGTCAGCGGCGGCAACCTCGATCTCGTCGCGGCTGAGGCCGAACGCGCCAGCGGCGATGTCTCGTTCGCCGTCCTCGGTGAACGTCACTCCGTTGAGTGCGACGGTGTCGATCATCGCCATCTCGCCCTCGATCAGTTCGGTGATCGTTGCCGCATCGAGCGGCGTGGTGAACGCTATCCGGCGGACCCCTTCGGGGGTTTCGAACGCTGGTCTGCCTTCCACCAACGACACGACCAACGGCTCGTCGCCGTCGGCGCGACGATTGTTGCCGAGCTGGCGGACCAGACCCGGATCGACAACGCGAAGGTCCACTCCGGCGCGCAGCATCGCCGCCATCACCACGGCCGAATAGGGTTCCAGATAGCGCAGGTTGGCAGTGTCGAGCACCACCGCTTCATCCGTGGTGTAGTCATCGACCTGTTCCGACAGCGCCCTGGCGACGGGGACCGATTCCTGGAACGTGTCCGGTCCGGCCAGCTGGGTGAAGCCGGGCACGTTGACCGCGCTCACCACCACCACGGCTGCGGCGAGGACCCACTCGACACGTCGGTGCGGTGGGGCCGGCGACACGTTGGCCCCCGTCGCCGCGAGGTGATCGTCGGACAACATCGGCGGCAATATCGCCAGCAACATCGGCAGTGCGGCGACGACCACTGCGAGCGCCACGAACGCGCCGAGCGACCACAGCCAGCGCATCTGATGCGGCGTCAGGCCGAGCGGCCCGATCGGCATAACGGCGAACGTTGCCAACGCGACGACCAGCGCGGCGGCCGCAACCGCGACCGCCATCACGCCGGGACGGTCGGCTCGCACGGCCGCCCGCCAGCCGAGCAAGCCAAGCACGGCGCACACCGCGACGACGGCGAACACGGCAAGACCGAACGACGGCAGCCCGGCCGGATTGACCGTGACCCCGTCGGCCGCGTACGGGGTGTGTTGCACCGCTTCGGTGAACGACGACCGGCTCCACCACGGCGGCAGCGCCACCAGCGAGGCAACGATGCGCACGCCGAGGTGTGCCCCCACCGCCGGTTCGTCGCTTCCGGTACTGGTGGCAATGCGGGCCAGGTTGCCCTGCCCGTCGCCGACGATCTGCTCGATGATCGGCTGCAGCCAGACCACGATCAGCACCCCGACCGACACGAGGCCCCAGCGGCGGATCATCGCCAGGTCGCCGCCACGCGTGGCGCGGTCCACCCGCCAGCGGCGACGGTACACAGCACCAGCACCGAGCAGCGCGACGAGTGTCATTGCGGGCACGAGGTAGGCGTAGCCGAGGTGGGTGTGCAGGCACAGACTGCCGACGACGATCAGCCACGGCAGCAGGCTGAGCTGCCCGCTGGCGACACCCCACACCAGCACGAACAACGCGAGGCACGCCAGCACCAGCACGTGCGGGTTCCACGGGTCGGTGAGCATCCCGCTGCCGAGCGTCCACGCCAACGCGGCGGCGATCAAGGTGGCTGCGAGCGCGCCGCTGCGGCCACGGATCCGGTGCGCGGCGACGGCGATACCGATGATCGCCGCGGCGTTGATCAGACCCACCCCGAGGGCAATCCCCCGCGGCCCGCCGAACAGCCTGACCGGGATCGCCAGCAGGTCGAACAACAGCGGGCCGGGATGGTTGAGGTCTTTCCCGGCGGTCAGCGAGGCCGACGACCATGTCCCGAGGAACGGGAAATCGCCGGTCGAGAACACGTCGCGGCTGCGCAGTTCGATCAGCGCGTTGTCGCCGATCGGCACCCATCGCTGCTGCCACTTGCGCCCGACAGCGACTACCACCGGCACGAGTGCGACGAGCACCGCGAGCACGTCGAGGCGCGTGACGTACCGGCGGGCCCGCTCGGCTCGGCTCACAACGACGATCCGGCGGGCACGATGAACACCGCCGTTGGTGTGCCCAGTTCCAGCATCCGGTTCACCTGCTCCTGCACACTGGCAGGCACCCGCGGGTCGAGCTGCACACCGAACAGGTTGCTGTTCAGCAGCGGCACCAGATCATCGGCCCCGAGTGCCGTCAGCGCGGACGCCACGTCGATTTCGAGCCGGCGGTACTCGGCCAGCTCGACGGCATCGCGCGGATCAAGCTCGATCACCAGTGCCGCGTCGGGCAGGGCGCGCACGACATCGATGTAGAACCCGGTCGCCAGACGAACCTCGGCTGTGGCCAACACGGTCGGGATGACCCGGTGCTTGGTCACCGGGACCCGCCACGTATCGGGCACGCCGACGTCGAAGCCGAGCCGTTCCAGCTCGTTGACCAATCCGTACCCCTGCGATCCAAAGTAACGCGCGTCGTTCCAGGTGACGAGGTACCTGCCATCGGCACCATCGGACGCGCCGAGGCCATCGCGCAACGCCTCGGCCGTCGGCTCGACGAGTTCGTCGAGCACCTCGGATAGATGCTGCTCGGGAACCCGCGCCTGCGCCGCGTCGAACCACAGCGCCACGTACGAACCAACGGCAACGATGACGCCCAGTTCCATCGCCATCCACACTCCGATCGCCCGTGCCGAACGGGCGACCGGCCCAACCGGCGCATCATCGGTACCGGTAGCGATGACCACGCCCCCACCGGCAATCACATCGTCGGGATCGTCGGGGGCGGCCACACCGGTCCGGCCGACAGCAACGATCGTCCACAGCGCCGACACCACCATCAGCAACGTCGTCGTCCACGCCCACAGCGTGAGGTAGTACCAGACCTTGCCGAAGATCCGGCTCATCGACACCACGGACAGCATGAGTGACCAGGCGATGACGACGTTCAGCCGGCTGAGCAACGAATGGCGATGGCTCCACGCGACATACGCGGCAGCGCTCCACATGAGCAGCAACAGCAGACCCGGCAGCGGGCTGCCATCGAGACGGAACGCGGCGCGGGTGATGAACCCGTCGCCACCGAACAAGCCCGGAACCAGCCGGAACACGTTGAGGTGGCGCAGCACGAGGCGAACTCCCTCGCCGACACCGACGGGTTGTTCGGGAGGCGACCCGAAGTAGTCGCGCAGCATCGACACGTTGCCCGGCGTGTTGGCAAGCTGATCGATCAGCACCGGCAACCACAACACGATGCCGACCAACACAGCGGCCATCGCACATCGCTGGACGTTGTTGGCGGTGGTCGGATGGCGTCGCCAATCGTTGGCCATCGACAGCACGCACAGGGCGCCCATTCCGAGCGACAGCCCCAGGTACGGAAGATGGGTCTGCGCGCACAACGACCCGGCCGCGACCACGACGACCACCATCGCCCGGTCACCGGCAAGCACGCTCCACGTGGCCATCAGCACCACCAGCCAGAACAGCAACGGCAGGTACGGGTTCCACGGCTGGATGATCACGTCGAGGCCGTAGCCGCGGAGCACGATCGCCAACACCCCGGCGAACACGAACATCAACGTCGTTCCGCCACGCCGATAGGCGAGCCACAGCACCAATCCGATCGCCACGATGGCGAGCACCACCATTGCTGCGAGCAACGCCCACGCCGACGAGCCGAGGGCGCGGTAGGTGGGGGCCAGCGCGTAGAAGCTCAGCGGACCGGGATGGCTGCCTTGATCGGGGAACACCCCGATCCGCCCGGGCAGCCCGATCAGCGGTGTGTGTGCGCTGCCGACGTCGCGCACACGAAACTCGGTCATTGCCAGGTCGAGCACCGGGTTCCAGTTTCGGCCGGCAACGAGCGCCAACGCAGCCAACAGCGGACCAACGAGCGCGACCCCGATGCCGAGCCCGACGCCCTGAGGCGAGGCGGAGATGAGACGCCTCATCCGGCGGATCAATGACGTCGGCGAAGCGCCCCTGCGAAGAAGCGTCGGTGCTGACCTGTTCACGCGCGTCCTGATCGAACGGCGCGGTCAGCGCTGCCGACGTAGCCGCCGGCCACGCACAACGTCATTGGCTCCCCAGCGTGTGACCAGCAGCATCGATTCGGCGATGATCCGCGGCGACATCTTCGATGTGCCGAATCGGCGATCACGGAACACGATCGGCACCTCGGTGATCAGGTGGCGCTTGCCCACCAAGCGGCGGACGAGCTCGGTGAGGAACGCGTACCCCTCTGCGGTGGTGCTCGCCGGTTGGATGCCGGCCAGCGCCGAGGCGCGGTACGCGCGAAAGCCCGAGGTGCAGTCGTTGACGCGCAGGCCCAGCACCAACCCGGTGTAACGGTTCCCCCACCGCGACAGCAGCCGGCGGTAGATCGGCCAGTTCTCCGTGGCACCGCCAGGCACGTAGCGCGATCCGATCACCGCATCTGCGCCGGATTCGATAGCTCCGATGAGCACCGGGATCACGGCCGGGTCGTGGGAGAAGTCGGCGTCCATCGACACGATCACGTCGTAGCCCTCGTCGATGGCCACCGTGAACCCGTTGCGGTAGGCACTGCCGAGGCCCTGTTTCCCGGGGCGGTGAAGCACTTTGATCTGGCCCAGTTCGGCCGCTGATTGCTCGGCCAGCACCCCGGTGCCGTCGGGAGAGTTGTCGTCGACGACAAGAATCGATGCAGCGGGAACCGCAGCGCGCACAGCCGAAAGGAAGGCCTGGATGTTCTCTTTCTCGTTGTAGGTGGGCACCACGACGACACAACGCACGAACTTCAAGCGTAGCGAGTCCCGACCGCTACGCTGAGCCTCTGGTCATGCGATCGGTCCCGTCATCCCCCCTCGTCGGCCCGTTCGCCGATCGCCTGCTCGCCCTCGACCTCCCGGGGCTCGCGCCGCAGCGTCGCCAACAGGTGATCGAGTTCACCACCCGACGTGTCGACAGCCTGCCCAGCCTGATGCGAATCGGTGTGGTCACCATCGCCGCGGCCGTGCGCGCGGTACTGGTGATCCCCGGCAGCAGCGGACTCGTTCGTTTCCTGGCCCGAACACCGTTGCCGTTGCTCGGCGAGTACGTGCGTTTGGTGCGTTCGCTCGGATACGCCTACATCTGGGAGACGTGGCCCGACACGCGACCAGACGGATCCGCCCCGTGACCCATGCCACGACCCTTCAGCTGATCCCCCCCGCCGCCACGCTGTCGGCGCAGGTACTCGTGATCGGCTCCGGAGCCGGGGGTGCCACCACGGCTGCGGTGCTCGCCGAAGCAGGCTTCGACGTGCTGATCGCCGAGGAGGGACCGTGGGTCGACCAGGACACCGTCGTGCCGTTCTCGCTCGAGCAGATGGACCGCCAGTACCGTTCCGGCGGCGTGACGGTGGCGCTCGGCCTCCCCTCGATCGCGTACACCGAGGGGCGCTGCGCCGGAGGTGGCACCGAGGTCAACAGCGGGTTGTACTTCCGCCCTCCGCTCGAGGTGATCGAGCGGTGGCGGCGCGACTATCGCATCGATGCGCTCGACCTCGACGAGTTGTCCTCGATCGCCGACGAGGTGGAACAGGCCATCAACGTCGCCACCGTTCCCGGGTCGCCCACGCCGGCGAGCGAGATCCTGCGCCGCGGCGCCGCAGCGCTCGGGTGGAAGCACAGCGAGATTCCACGGTGGATGACCTATCCGCCCGGCGGCGATGCCGTCACCGGCCGCCGCCAGAGCATGACTCGCACGTACCTGCCGCGGGCGATGAACGCCGGTGCCCGCATGATCGTCGGCTGCCGTGTCGACCGCCTCGAGCGCGAGGGCGGCGGCTCGGTCCGCGCTCACGTTGCGTTCTCGGCCGGCGCAACCGGTCCACAGCGCGGCGAGATCCGCTGCCGGTACGTGTTCGTGTGCGGTGGAGCGATCCAGACCCCGGCGATCCTGCAGCGATCAGGTTTGCGCCGCCACATCGGCAAGTCGTTGGCCGTGCACCCGACCGTGAAGCTCGCTGCACGTTTTCGCGACGAGATCAACGTGCCCGACGACGTTCCGGTGCACCAGGTCAAGGAGTTCGCCCCGCACCTCTCGTTCGGTGGTTCGGCCAGCCAGCCCGGCCTGGTCGCTCTCGCACTCAGCGACCAGTGGAGTGCGTTCTCCTCGATGGTCGAGGACTGGCGGCGGATCAGCGTGTACTACGCGGCGATCACCAGCGAGGGCCGTGGGGCCGTACGTGCCATCCCGGGCCTGCGCGATCCGGTGGTCACCTACCGGCTCACCGCCCGCGACCGGGCGCTGCTGCGCAGCGGCATGTCGCGCCTCGCTCTGTTGTTGCTGGAAGCCGGTGCCACCGAGGTGTTCCCGTCGTTTCGCGGCGCGCCGATGGTGCGCCACCGCAACCACCTCGACGACCTGCAGCGCCGCTTCGCTGTGTCGAAGGCAAGCGTGATGACCGTGCACCTGTGCTCGACCGTGCCACTGGGCGAGGATCACAACCGCTGCGGCGCCGATTCGTTCGGCAGGGTCCACGGCACCGACAACATCTTCGTCAACGACGCATCGCTGCTCCCGGATGCCCCGGGCGTGAACCCGCAAGCCACGGTCATGGCATTCGCGATCCGCAACGCCCGGCACTTCGCCGACGCCCGCCCACTCCCCCAGGAATCCGCCCGTGCCTGACGCTCCCCTTCCCACCGACGCACTCTCCGACGCTCGTCCCGCTCGGCTCCCCAACGCTCTCCCCGCCCGTCTCCCCGCCCCGGCGGCCACCGTCGTCACCGGTGCAGCCGGCTGGCTCGGTCGGGCGCTGATGCACCGCCTGCTCGCCGACCCCGCCCGCCGCTCGCTGCGCGTGCTCGTCCACGACGCCGCAGAAACCGGGATCGCCGAAACCGGGATCGCCGGTACCGACCAACGGGTCACCGTGGTGGTCGGCGACATCTCCCGCCGCGACACCGCCGAGCGACTGTTCGACGGTGTCGAGCCCGGGGCCGACGTGATCCACACCGCCGGGATCATCCATCCGGTCAAGGTGCAGCAGTTCTTCGATGTCAACACCACCGGCACCCGCAACATGGTCGCTGCGGCAGGGGCGGCACACGTTCGCCGCTTCGTCCACGTCTCGTCGAACAGCCCGTTCGGTACCAACCCCGACCGCGACGACCGGTTCCGTGCCGACGAGCCCTACAACCCGTACTACGGCTACGGGCGCTCGAAGATGCTCGGCGAGCAAGCCGTGTTCGCGGCCGTCGGCAACGGCGTGCTCGACGCCACCGTCGTGCGGCCACCCTGGTTCTACGGCCCGTTCCAACCACCGCGCCAGACCACGTTCTTCCGCATGGTCCGCGCCGGGAAGTTCCCGATCATCGGCGACGGTCAGCAGCGCCGTTCGATGGTGTACGTCGACAACCTCGTCGACGGCGTGCTTGCCGCCGAACTGACCTCCGCCTCCACCGGCAAGGGTTACTGGGTCGCCGATGAACGCCCGTACACCGTCACCGAGATCGTCGAGACCGTCGGCCGGGCGCTGCGCGACGAGGGCTTCACCGTGAAAGACGGAGCGATGCGGCTGCCGGCCATCGCCGGGCGCGTTGCCGAGCTCGGCGACCGCCTCGTCCAACGGGTCGGCCGCTACCAGCAGCAGTTGCATGTGCTCGGCGAGATGGACAAGACCATCGCCTGCGACATCTCCGCCACCCGCACCGAGCTCGGCTACGAACCGCGCGTCGAGCTGTACGGCGGGATGCGCACCAGCATCCGCTGGTGCGTCGAGAACGGCCTCGAACTATGACCCGGTCGCTCGTCACCGGTGGTAGCGGCTACTTCGGTTCGTTGCTCGTCGCCCACCTGCTGCGCGCCGGGCACCAGGTGCGCGTGCTCGACCTCAACGACGCCGACGACCGCCCCGCCGACGTCGAGTTCCACCGCGGCGACATCCGTGACGCAGCCGTCGTTCGCGCCGCGGTCGAAGGCATCGACGTGGTGTTCAACAACGTCGCCCAGGTGCCCCTCGCCAAGGACCCGTACCTGCTGCGCTCGGTGAACGTCGACGGCACCGCCCTGCTGCTCCATGCCGCGCGCGACGCCAGGGTCGGCAAGGTGGTGCACACCTCGTCGAGCGCGGTGTTCGGCATACCGCAGGCCAACCCGGTGCTGCCCTCGACGGTTCCAATGCCGGTCGAGGCCTACGGACACGCCAAGCTCGCCGCCGAGTGGGCGTGCCTCGACGCAGCGGCCCACGGGCTCGACGTCAGCATCGTCCGGCCGCGCACGATCTTGGGCCACGGCCGTCTCGGCATCTTCGGGATCCTGTTCGACTGGATCGCCGATGGGGCCGATGTGGTGGTGCTCGGCGACGGCTCGAACCGCTACCAGTTCGTGCACGCCGACGACCTCGCCGAGGTGTGCCTGCTCGCCTCGCGTTCCAGCGGACCGCTGATCGTCAACGCGGGCACCGACCGCTTCGGCACGATGCGCGAATCGCTCGAGTCGTTGTGCCGTCATGCCGGTACGGGTGCGGGAGTGCGTTCGCTCCCGGCCGGGCCGACGTCGCTGGCGATGCGCGCCGCTGCTGCACTCGGGCTGGCCCCGTTCGCCCCGTACCACTGGATCATGTACTCGAAATCGCTGTGGTTCGACATCGATCACGCCCGTGATGCGCTCGGCTGGCAGCCCCGCTTCTCGAACGAGGAGATGTTCGCCGCCAGCTACGACTGGTTCGTCACCAACCGCGCCACGACCCACAGCGTAGGCGTGTCCCACCACCGGGCCACCTCGAAACAGGGCGCCCTGCGCATCGTCAAGACGGCGATGCGGCTCCTGCCTGGCTGAGCGCGACAACGCCCGGTTCCGTCGAAGGAACCGGGCGTCGACACATGCACAAACGTGTACTTCAGAACCTCACCTCAGCTCACGGTACCGTCGAATCGTACAGCGGGCCTCCGTCGACGGGAATCGCCCGGCGCCCCTGGTCGTGGGGCACACCGACCTTGACAACTCCGGTGCAGGCACCGCCCTGGCCATCAGTAACGGAGAAGGCGATGTGGTACACCCGCCCGTCACCGGGCACCGCCCGTGTCCCGGTGCGCTCGGCGCGCACCTGTGCGGTGGATGTCCCGACTCCGGCACCGTCGACTGCGGTGTTGCCGTCGCCGACGGTGTTGGTCGGTTCGTCCTGGCGGATCGAGGTGACCGTGACCGTCAACGTGTCGCCAGTGTTGGCGTCGGTGATACCGCCGATGGCTACGTTGACCATCTTGTGGTTCGGCGGCCAGATCAGGTTCGGCGTAGCGGTTGCGGCGGAACAAACGGGTGGCACGTTGCACCCCTCGTCGATGAAGCCGTCGCCGTCGTCGTCCCTCCCGTTGCCGCAGATCTCCACTGCGAGCCAGAGCTTCTCGACACGGTTCGACCGTTGGGTCCTGCTCTGAGCGTCGACGAACGTCGCCTCGATCGTGTCGGTTCCGGCGATCGTGCCCGGGTACGTGAACGTCGCCACGCCTGCGGTGTCCGTCACTCCGGGACCGGTGGCACCGATGTGCGGGCCGGCCACGACGGTGAACGTCACGGTCGTGCCAACCACGGGGGTACCGGCCACCGGGGCGTCGGTGGTGACGGTGGCGGTGACGGTGTGACTCGTCAAGATGTCGTTCGTGGCGGTGAGCGGCGTCAGGTCGATGTCGGAGATCACGGTGACGCCCCGGGCCAGGATGTACGGGATGCCGATGGTGCCGTCGGATGCTGTGAACGTGGTCCC
>JANOKQ010000481.1:0-1926 GCA_031419375.1 Acidimicrobiaceae bacterium | reverse complement strand
TGAGGCGGGGCGGCTTCAGCTGCCCTCGGCACAGGGGTCTCGGGCGCATCGCGTTCGAGGACTGCACCCTCCTTCGTCTCGTTGTGATGGGCAGCCATTCGAATGCTCCGCATCAAGCCTTGTCGCCGTTTCGCTGCTTTCCGGAACTCCCCTGGTTGGTTTGGAACCGGAAACATTTGGTTCGGATCGAGCGATGGAATAGGTCGCGTCGCGCCACTCTGCTCCGCTGGGCTCGCCCAGACCTCAGCGACCTTTGGTGGCCCCTCTCCAGCCGACGATGTCGGTGGTGCCCAGACGGCTTGCTGCGGAGCTGCGACGAGTGATGTCCAATGCTGGCCATCCCAATACCGCCATCGAGTTGAGTCGTAGGGGTCTGGATACCAATCAGCGGAAGTCACAGAACCCTCCGGTCGGCAAACGCCAGCACTCATCAAATGCGTGGCTTCTCGAGGCGACTCCACATCTCGCGCCATTCGACTGCCTTCCCGAAACAGCGCACGACCGATCCATCAGCTGACTTCGAAGACTTGCATGACTTCGTCTCCGTAGTCGTTGATTACTTTGACTGCGATTTTGCCGGTTTCGGGTTTGGGGAAGGGGCGGCTGACGGTGCTGTACAACGTGGCCCAGGCGTCTTCGTCGATGTCGGCTTGCAGCGCTCGCTTCAACCTGGCGTATGGGTCGTTGCCGCCGGTGAAATAGCAGTGGCGGACGAAGAAACTCTCCTCGTTGTAGTTGGTGTCGAGCATCCACAACGCGATGTGGTCGGTGTCGCGGCTGCGGACCTCGCCGGTCGATGGGTCGTACACATCGACACCGTGAATCTCGACGATCACCTCGTCACCGCTCGCGCCCAGACCCGTGCGGATCTCGATGTCGGGCTCGCCGAACACCGTGAACAGGTTGCCGCTGCCGGTCTTCTTCAGCTCGTCGCCCATCACGAGGTCGTTGTTCATCCGCACGAGCAGCACCGGCAGCCGGCCCATCGATCGTTCGGCGGCGACATCGGCGAACCCGTCGCTGCTCGACACGTACTCCTCATCAGTCCCGAGCGCCAACGGGTCGAACGAGAACGCCAACACCGCAAGCAGATCGAGCCGTGGGTCGGCCTTCATCGCCTCGCGGGCAGCACTCTTGATGAACGCCCCACCGACCGTGCCGTATTGCGGCCCGAGAGCGATCCCGACACGAGTCGGCACATGCGGCTCGGCATCGTCGCCGTCATCATGGTTCGTGCGTTCGCCGATCGCCTGCACGTAGACACCTGCATACGATTCGACCGACGAGAACGAGAGCCGCTCGTTGCGACGTCCGTTCTGAATGCCGGCGCGGGCGAGGTTCTCGAGGATCATCGCCTCGAACCCAATAGAGGTTGCGTCCTGTTCGGCGGCGATCACGCTCTTGGGGACACCATCGGGCAACTCGCCGGCGAATGCCAACGACCGATGCGGCGACAAGCTCTCGACCGTGAACGGCCCGGCAACTCGCACCTTTTTGCGATCCTCGTACGGCTTGTCGTAGAGCAACTCGAAATCGGCGTGACGCTTGATCGCGGCGTCGATCTCGTCGCGGCTCATCCCCTCGACAATGTCGGGATTGTTGGCGATCGACTTCAACGTGATGTGCTGCACCCGCTCATAGACGAACCCGCGCCGGATGTCGCCGTAGGTCGGATCGTTCGACGGCAACGTCGCCGTCAGCAGCGAGTCCTTCTTGCGACCCTCCGGCGTGTCGGCCAGCAGGTAATCGGGAAACCGAGACCCCATCAACCGCTGCCGAGCCAACGCCAGCGCAACCCGAGAAGTGTCGACGGTGATCCAACGTCGACCCCACTGCTCGGCGACGTACGCAGTCGTGCCCGAGCCGCACGTCGGGTCGAGAACGAGGTCGCCGGGATCAGTACACATCAACATGCATCGCTGGATG
>JANOKQ010000480.1:0-15658 GCA_031419375.1 Acidimicrobiaceae bacterium | reverse complement strand
CCGAAAAAGCTGGTGCCGTCGGGCACTCTGGCGTACACCGTGCCGACCTGCCACTGCACCGCAAACACCGCCAACAACACGGAGGCGGTGACAAACTCGGGAACCGACGACGAAGCGAGGCCGGCATTGACCACCACCCGGTCAGCGAGCTTGTCCTGACGCCTGGCGGCGAAGATCCCCGCGGCGATGGAGATCGGGATCGTGATCACGAACGCCAGAATCGCCAGCTTGGCCGACCGCCCAAGTGCCGGAACGAGTAGGTCGAGGACCGGGCTGCCAAACTGGAACGACTCGCCGAAGTCCAGCGTGACAAGGTTCTTCAGCGAGCGGAGATACTGCACGAACAGGGGCTTGTCGGTCCCGATCCGGGTGTTGAACGCGGCCACGTCCCCGGCGTTCGCGGTCGGGCCGAGCACCTTGCGACCGATATCACCGGGTAGACCCTTGGCGGCCAGCAGGAACACGATGGTGGCGAGCAGCCACAGCGTGACCACCATCGACGCCAGCCGTTTCAGAAGAAATTTCCCCACGGCATTCCCCTTCGCGACTCGCGGGTTGGCGGTTCGTGGCGGGACCCTCTCCCGCCACGAACCAATGAGCTAGAACGTCAGACTACGACGTGAAGCCAGCCTGCCCGAGGAAGTAGTGCCCGAGGCCGGTGTGCTGGATGCCGGTCACGTTCGACTTGTAGGCGGTGAGCGTGTTGTAGAAGTACGGGATCACGTACGGGATGTCGCGGTTGGCGATCTCCTGCACCGACTTGATCGCCTCCTTGCGAGACTCGAGGTCGAGTGACACCTGGTACTCCTTGACGGCGGCATTGAACTCCTCCGACAGGTAGTGCGCCGAGTTCCACTCGCCGGTGGCATACGCCTTGACGAGGTACACGTCGGGCGTACCGCGGTTGCCATAGTCGACGATGCCGAACTCCGCGCCACCGTCACAGCCGGCGGGCTCCGTCTTGGAGTCATAGACCAAGCACCAGCGGTCGTAGAACGTCGAGGTGCTCTCCACGTTCAAGGTGATGTCCATGCCGATGTCTTTCAGCTGCGACTGCACCACTTCGGCAAGCAGGGCGATCTCTTGCAGATCGACCGCATGCATGGTGATCGCCAAGCCAGGCACACCGGCTTCTTCCAGCAACGCCATGGCCCGCTCGACGTCGCGTTCGCGCTGCGGCTGAGTCGAATCCCAGAACTCGTACACGGGGGCGATCGGGTGATCGTTACCGATGTCGCCGCGTCCTTGCAGCACCGTGTCGATGAGTGCCTGACGGTCGAGACCGAGCGCGATCGCCTCACGGATCTTGGCGCCCTTCTCACCGCTGAACGTGCCCTCACGGACGTTGAACCAGATCTGCCGGTGACCGGCACCCTGGATCGAGTCGACGGTGATGTCGGGAGAGTTGAACAGCGCGTCGGCGTCGCTGACCGCGAACTGGATGACGGCGTCGACCTGGTCGCCGAGCAGGCCGTTGATCTGCGTGGCGTTGTCGTCGGAGAAGATGATCTCGAGGCGGTCGAGGTACGCCTTGCCGCCCCACCACTCGTCGAAGCGGACGTAGTTGGCACCGGTGGCGACGTCGTAGCTCTCGAGCTTGAATGCGCTGGTGCCGTTCGGATTCTCGTCGAACAGCGTGCCGACCTCGTAGTCGGGCGGGGTGACGACCGACTGCGGGTTGTACGGCGATACCTGGTACGGGAACTGGCCGTCGGGGTTCTTCAGGGTCACTTCGATGGTGAAGTCGTCGACAGCGACGGTAGAGCCCGGATCGATGTATGCGGCGAGGTTGGTGGGCGCGAGGCGATCCATCGAACCAACTACGTCGGACGCAACGAAGTCTCTGCCGTCGTGCCACTTGACGCCTTGGCGCAGGACGAAGGTCCACACGCTTCCGTCGTCGTTCGGGCTCCACGACTCGGCGAGCATCGGTGCGAGCGCAGCGCCCTCACCCTTGCCGCAGAGGTATTCGAGCGATGCGACGACCGGCGTGTACGAGCCGATGTTGTCCATCGCCACCGGGTCGAGCGGGCTACCGGGGCGCTGCGAGGCAACACGCAGCGTGCCACCCTGCTTGATCGCGCCCGCTGCAGGGGCATCGGTCGCGGACGGTTCGGTGCCGGACGGCTCGGTACCGGCGGTGGTGCCGGCATCGCCGGTGGTGCCCGACGGCTCGGTACCGGCCGGCGCCACGACTTCGGCGTCGCTCCCGCACGCTGCCAGTACCGAGGCAAGCGTCGCTGCGCTGAGGCCCAACACCGAGCCTCGCACCAGGAACGTACGGCGTGAGACAGCGCCCACGGCGTAGGCATCGACGAGCTGGCCCTCCAACGGACCCATGTCTCCCCGCAGACGTCGGAACATAGAGCGGTTCATATCTCTCCCCCTGGACTTGCTGGTTCACGGACAGCCGACTTGCTCCCCATCCCGCGACCCTAATGACCGACCGGCCGCTGGTCAAGCACAGACCGGTACATCTGTCCCAGGAATTATCGCGCGCTCCCCACGATCTGGGCCGAAACTGTTGCGGAATCCGGGACGAATTCGGCCCAGATCTTTGGGTTAGCGCCCAGCGGTACGACAAAACGATCGTTGCCCGAGTTGAACCGCACACCCCGGTGCGGGTTGGCGATCGCGTCGCTCTCGCCGTGGACACACGTCACCTCCACCTGTTCGACCTCGAATCTGGTCTCGCGCTGAACTGAGTTTGGCGAGTTGCCTGGCGCGTGCGAGGGTTCAGCCGAGCCAGATGCAACCGTCAGCGGGTACGACGGTTGGGTCGATGTGACCAGCCACCGACGACAGCTCTAACCGTCTGGCATCGACCAGCGTCGGCGGGAGGCGCACGTCGTGGCCTGACACGTTGAGCACCACCAGCAGTGACCCTCTGGTGAACGCCACCATGTCGCTGCTGTCGTCGTGCACCCATTCGATCGGTGCCGTCGGGTCATGGTGTCGGCGAGCGGTCAGCACCGAGCGGTACAGGTGCAGCATCGAGGACTCGTCGTCGTGTTGGGCATCGGCGGCCCAGGTTCCCCATTCGGCCGGCTGCGGCAGCCACGGTTCGGTTTCGGCACCTGAAAATCCGTGTCCGGTAACAGTTTCGCTGGTCCAGGGAAGCGGGACACGGCAGCCGTCGCGACCGATCTCGCGCCCATCGGTGCGAGCAAAGATGGGATCTTCACGCCGGTGCGCCGGGATGTCGAGTACCTCCGGCAGGCCGAGTTCCTCGCCTTGGAACAGGTACAGCGAACCCGGCAGTGCGGCGGCCAACATGATCATCGCCCTGGCCCGCCGAGCGCCGAGGTCGAGGTCGACTTCGGTGCCGGTGTACACCAGGTTGTTGCCGGTGTAGCTCTCGGCCTGTGTGGCATCGGCGCGGCCGTAGCGGGTGACGGCGCGCTGGGTGTCGTGGTTGTTGAACGTCCACGTCAACGCCGCCCCCTCACGAACCAGCACCTGATACACCTCGTCGATCGCGCTGCGGATCATCGGCGCGTGCCACGGGCTCAGCAGCAGGTCGGGGCGACCCGGGGTGTACGCCTCGCTGACGGTGACGAGCTCGCGGCCCGGGTGGTCGTGTTCGTACTGGTCGATCAGCTTGCGCCAGCGACGCCATGCAACGTGGGCCGACGGCCAGAACACCGAGTACGGGTTATGCGCCCACGCGTCGTTCTCGGCGGTACCGGTCGGCACCGGCGGGGCATCGGGCAGGCCAGGCGCCTTGCCGGCCACGGTGACCGCGTCGACGCGGAACCCGTCGACGCCGCGGTCGAACCAGAAGTGGAGCACGTCGTCGAAGTGGTCCACCACGTCCTGGCAGTCCCAGTTGAAATCGGGCTGCCACGGGGTGAACGTGTGCAGGTACCACTGCCCCGGGCATCCGTCCGCGTCGGTGGTGCGAGTCCAGGCGGAGCCGCCGAACACCGACACCCAGTTGTTTGGTGCAAGCTCGCCGCGCTCACCGCAACCATCACGGAAGTAGAATCGTTCGCGCAGCGGGCTTCCATGCGGAGCCTGGAGCGCAGCCTGGAACCAGGCGTGCTGATCGCTGCAATGGTTCGGCACGATGTCCATCAGCACCTTGATGCCAGCTTGGTGGCACCCCGCCACCAACTCGTCGAAGCTGTCGAGCGTGCCGTAGGTGGGTTCGATGTCGAAGTAGTTCGCCACGTCGTAGCCGTGGTCGAGCTGTGGCGACGGGTAGCACGGGGTCAACCAGATGGCGTCAATGCCGAGTTGCTCGAGGTACTCGAGTCGAGAACTGATGCCGACGAGGTCGCCGCGGCCGTCTCCATCGCCATCGGCGAACGATCGCACGTAGAGCTGGTAGACCACCGCGTCACGCCACCAGGCGCGCCGCGGTGGCGCGATCACCGGCGCGATCACCGGCGCGATCACCGGCGCGATCACCGGCGCGGTCCGGTCGAGGAACGGACCACCAGTTCGAGCTCCATCTCCTCGACGAACACCGCGCGGCTGGAGCTGGCGATGGCCTGAATGATCAGATCGGCCACTCGTTGACCGGATCGCTCCAACGGCTGGCGGACGGTTTTGAGGCCCATCAGCTAAGCCAGGTCGATGTCGTCATACCCAATGATCGACAGGTCGTCAGGAACCTTGAGGTGCAATGCTTCCGCGGCTTCGATCACGCCAACCGCTTGCACGTCCGACGCAGCAACGATCGCCTTCGGTGGTTCGGCCAGGGCGAGCAGTTCGAGCGTCATCTGCTTGGGCGCCGAGCGCAGGTGGGCACCGTGGCGGATCAGGCCTGGGTCGGGGTAATACCGGCCTTGAGGAGCGTGTCGCTCTAGCCCTCCTCGCGACCGCGCTGGAAACGAACCCGAACGAGTTGTCAGGCGGCTCGCCAACGAAGGCGGTTCGGCGATGGCCGAGATCGAGTAGGTGCTGTGTGGCGATCGCGCCGCCATGACGGCCATCGATGCACACCGTAGGTAAGCCCGGCGCAGTTGTGTCGAGCAGCACGGTCGGAAACGAGGCGCCGGCGAGCAACTTGGCCTCACTCGACGACAACGGAAGCGAGATGACGATCAGGGCCTCGAGGATCTCATGATCTGGAATCTCCGCCACCATGGCACGTGCGTGGCTGGGCGAGGCAACGTTGTACAGCACGATCTCGTAGTTGTGCGGCTGCAGCCGGGACACGATGCCGCGCAAGCGTTGTACGCGGAGGGTTCGTCGGAGAAGGTGACCAACACCCCCACGTACCCGGTACGGCTGGCCCGATCAGAACGCTTTGTACGGGTGGGCTGGTATCCGAGTCGACCGACTGCAGACATCACCCGGTCGCGCATTGCGACGGAAACGTTGGGGCTGTCGTTGAGTACTCGCGACACCGTCCCGATGCCGACCCCAGCGTTGCGCAGCGACATCGGCGAGGGTTGGCATTGGTTGGAACAATACCTTGGCGTTCCAGCTTGTCAGGGATCAGGAACTACTTCGGACCACCGATATCGCACGTCAGGCTGATGTTCCTCGTTGGAAGCACCGTCCGTAGTTTCCATCAGTTGGAACCCAGCTCGTTCGTAGAAGCGGCGCGACGGCCCGTTCACCGCAAACGTCCACAGTTGCAACTCAGCGGGACACTTGCGGCGGGCGAGCTCCACGAACCGCGCCCCGAGCCTGCGACCCATCCACGTCGGATCGAGGTAGAGCTGTTCGATCCAACCGTGCCCAACTGATGTGGTCTCCACCACCATGAAGCCGACGACGACGCCATCCACGTCGGCGACGGTCATGTCGGTCCGCCCGATCATGTCATCGGCCATCCACCGACGCACCTCGGCATCGCTGTGCACCAACGGAACCGACGCCAGGGCGTAGCGGCGAGACCGCAGATAGACCGAGCTGCATCCGGCGCTGTCGCTCTGACGGGCCGGCCGCAGGGACGCATCGCCCGGCTGCAGCGCGCGGAGGACCCCTTCCAAACCGGGGTCGGCGATGGCAATCGCCTTGTGCCACTGGAACCACTCCACCTCCTGGCTCTCCCCCGCAGGTGGGCATGGCCGTTCATGGGGTGCGGTCACCACGTAGCGCAGATCGAGGTGTCGATGCCCGCGCGGGCCAGGGTGAACATCGACATGGACCAGCGGTGGCCGTGGCCCAGTGAGCTCGCCCGGCAGGCCGGTCTCTTCGATCGCTTCCCGGCGGGCTGCATCCCACGGCGTTTCTCCGTCGTCGATATGACCACCGGGCTGCAACCACTTCTGCAGACGCTTGTGCAAGTGCAGGACCACGCCCCGACGGCTGGTGACGATGGCCGAGGCCGTGACATGGGTGCTGTTGGCATGCTCGTCGAATGGGCGTTCGAGACGGTCGACCTCGTCGAGGAACGCAGCGATCGACATCCGCTCCCGTTCGTCGACCGGCCGCCGGGCCGCGACCTCGGCCCGCACGAGGGCGGCAAGGTCGGTTTGTTCAGGTTGAACGGCGTCAGGGTCGTGCACGCGTCGACGATACGGCCTCGGAGCCGCGCGGCGGCGACCGATCCTCGCGTGAGAAATTGACCTGCGCTTCCCATCCCCTAGACGGGGTGAAGCAAATTCTCACTACAGCGAGCGCCGCGACCTGCCGATAGCTCCAACGAACCCGGGGTGGACACCATACCGACCCGGCTAGGCGGAGAAAGACAAGGGATGGAACCAGACGCACAACTCGCTCCTCGCGTACTGCTTGCTGTGGGCGACGCACTTTTGCGTCGTGTCGCTGGCGTGACACTGCGCGAACGGGGTTTCTCCGTCAGCGCGACGACCGAGGGTTCGGCCGCGCTGATGCTCGCCGAATCGTTCTCTCCTGACGTGCTCTTGGTGGACCTCGAGCTGCAAAGCCCACGCGGCGGCAGCTTGTTCGACACCGTTCGCGGCCTCACGGATGCGTATATCGTCGGCATCGCCCCCCCTGATGCCGACGCGATGCGCATCCGTGCCCTTCGAGCGGGGGCCGACGACGCTGTCTCGGTTCCGATCACCCCCGATGAGCTGGCGGCGCGTTGTCAGGCGCTGCTGCGCCGGCCACGCAACGTGCACACTCGGTGGGACCCGATGTCGGCGTCGGTGATCAGCGTCGGCCCGCTCAGTGTGGACGTCGGTCGCAAGGAACTCAAAGTTCATGGCATCGACGTACCCGTGACCCGCATCGAGTTCGCGCTGTTCGAACAGCTCTGCCGTCACCCGGCAGAAGTGCGGGCTCGCGGGCAGTTGCTCGACGAGGTGTGGGGCCCGAACTGGGTCGGCGACACCCATGTGGTCGACGTCCATCTGTCGAACCTGCGCCGCAAGCTGCAGAAGCTTGCCCCGGAGCTGCGCTTCATCCACACCGTGCGCGGTGTGGGCTTCCGGCTCAGCACCGATCTGCTCCACGCCGCTACCGACCAGGGCACCCGCCCCCTCGTCTCCGCCTGAGCCGCTTGCTGCTCAGCCGTGTTCGGCGACGAGCCACCACTGTTGATGTTCGATCGCCGCGACATAGGCCCGGCCCGATGCGGTGAGGAACTGGAAGCGGGCGACCCGGCGATGCCTGGCCGCATCCCACCACCGCTCGTCAACCACCCACGGACCGGCCCACGCGGTGATCACATCTGCCGCGGCAACCATCGAACCCACCGATCTGGCGGGCATGGCGGATCTGGGGGGCATGGCGGATCTGGCGGATCTGGCGGGCATGATCGTGACCGGCGGTGCGCTGACGACGCCGCGTCCACTGACCGTGACGGTGGCGCCCGCCCCATCCAGCACCACGATCGGTATCGGTTCGGGATGCACCACCGCGGGCGAGGGTGACGGCAGTTGCCCGGGCCAGGGCCCATCCGCAGCCAGACCAGCCGGCAAGCGCGAAGTTGAGCGCGACGGTGTCGAGCGCGACGGTGTCGGGGCCGGGTCGAACACCGAACTGAGGAATGCAGGCACCCACCGGTAGGCGTCGGTGAGCTGCCGGCCTCCACACCATTCGGCCACCATCACCTGCTCGTCACCAATCAGGCCGGCCAGGCGGGTGGCGGCGCGCTGGGCCCAATCATCGGCCTGACTGCGACCTCCCCACAGACCAAGTTGCACACCCACATCGGCGCGCACCTCGGTGGGATCGAGGCACAATCGGATGATCCCGGAGGTGGGCTCGCCAGCCGCATCACCGAAGCAGTCGGCGTCGGAACCAGCTCCCTGCCCGCGCGCCCACCCGTCGAGCTGCCAGCGGATCCGTTCGGCCATCGCATTCATCCCGAACCCGGTCGGCATCGACCACAACCGCTCGCAGGATTCGCCGTGTTCGGTTTCGGCCACCACTGCAAACTGGGTGCACACCAAGCCTCGCTGGGCGAGCGCCCCAACCAATCGCTCGGCGAGTTGGCGGGCCCCGAACACGAGCGATTCGAGGTGATGGACGGGGGTGTCGTAGTCGTTGACCACGGCGAGACCGGCCGGTGGATCGGCCGTACCGATGGGACGGTCGTCACACCCCGACGCCATCTGACGCGCCTGCACGCCGGGGAGACCGAACCTGGCGATCACATCGGGTTCGGCCAGCGCAGCCAGATCACCGAGGCAGCGCAACCCGAGGCGAGCGAGCAGGTCGACCTGATCGGCGGGCACGCCCCCGGCATCGGTCAGCCATCGCAACGCCAACCCAGCGAGAAACGACGCCGATCCCCCGACGTCGATCACCTGCGGACAACCGGCGAGGGATGCGTGACGGGCGGCGACCGTAGCCGCAAAGCGCCCATCGGCGATCCCCACCCCCGGCCGACCGGCAACCCGCATGGCCCGAGCTGCGCGAGCCGGATCGGGCTGGCCGGGCTGGCCGGGCTGGCCGGGGGTCGGGGCGAGGACTGCGTCGAGCACCGCGTCGATGCGCTGCGCCAAGGCCTCATCACCACCGAAGTAACGCGACGGGCCACGAGCGGCGAAGGCGAGCGTGCCCGGCATCGTCAGCTCGAGCCGGGGCACCAGGTCGGCGATTGCGTCGACCACCTTGTTGAACGCCCGGGCATCGCGGCCCGGATCATGATCGACCACGTGCACGTGCGGGCACCGGGACTGCGCCTCGCGCCGGCGTTGCCCCACGCGCACCCCCGCAGCCGCCGCCACGTTCGATCTGGCCACGACCCGGTTGGCGTGGATAACTGCAACCGCCTCGCCGGCAGCACACCCCGCGGCGACCACCGACCACTGCGGGCACTGCACCACAACCAGACGCGCCGGGGCCATGCCAGTCAGCCGGTGCGTTGCAACGACGCAACCCGCTCATCGACCGGGGCAACCGCGCCAACCAGCCCAACCGGGACGATGGCTCCGGTCGGGCTGGGATACCAGATGGTGTCGTGGCGTGGCCGCTGCTGTCGGCGTCCATCGAGGGTGAGGTGAACCTGGCGTGTCGCCAGATGTCCGTGACCGTCGCCGAGGCCGCCCCACTCGGCGACTCCCGCAAGCCGCTGGTCGCAGGCAAACGGACCTGCATCGCCAACCACCACCAGCACGGCACCTCGCGTCTGCAACCGGGCCTGCAACCGCCGAGCCGTGCCGGCGCGCAAGCTGACGGCCGCACCGAAGATCACGATCTCGAACCCGTCGATGAGCGCGCCCAGCACCTGCCCCCAGGTGCCGTCGTCGAAGGGTGTGGTGGGCTGCTCGCGGACGAGCACCACCCGCTCGGACGGCACACCGGCTTCACGGCAGGCCTGCACCCCGAACGTGGGCAGCCCGGCTACCCCGACCCAAGCACCCCCACCGACAGCACCGGCCGACAGCAGCGTCGCCATCGACGTGGCTGCACCACCGGCGCACAACACGGTGGCCCCCCTCGCCAGCCCCTCGGGGAACAGCGTGGTCAACCCGGGGTGCACCGCCAGGGTGCGTTCCGCAGCCATCGCCCCCGGCGACACTCGCGCAACGAGCGCCGACAACCGGTCCGGCGCACTCGGGTTGCGCACCGTCCAACCCGCTCTCGCTCCAGTTCTGGGCACGCCAGTTCCGGGCACCGGCTCCATTGCCGCCTGGGCTGTTTGCGTGCTGACCATACATCCCAGCGTAGTCGAACACTTGTTCGTTACGCCAGGGCGGGGTCGATGTTCAGTGCTCGGCTTTCCACTTGGCCAAGGCCGCCCGGCTGCGTTCGATCAAATCTGCCGGCACACGCCGGGTGTACTCGGACTGCACGCCGCCGCCGGCCGCAGCGCCGGCATCGACAGCCGCTCCAGAATCATCGGCGGGTGCTTCGTCGACGAACACCGCCGGCTCCATGCCCGGTTTCCAGTACTGGTACAGCTCGCGAACGATGTCGTACAGGCCCTCGGAGTCGAAGCCGCGCTCGAGGTTGACGGTGATCATGTTGCTGTACATGTGCACACCCTCGACCCGACCGGTGGCGAACAACCGCCGGGCCAGTTCGGCGGCGGGGCGCGGGCCGACGGCTTCGGCGCTCGAGCCGAACCGCTCGTGGCCCTGACCGGTGAGGGTGCGGTTGGCTTCGAACCGAACAACCCCGGGGATCGAACTCGGCTTCTCGGTCACGTTCACCATCTGGCCCATGCCCGAGACGCTACCTGCAGGCGAGCGTCAGTTCGCCACCGCTCCGTCGAGCAGCCGCGTGTCGACAAACACACCGTGGCGGTGGCCTTTTCGACACGGCACCGCTCCACCGAGTCGCCCCTGCGGTTCGGGCGGAACTACGTTCGCCCCATCGCGTTTGGTGACGTGACGTTCGCACAGTGATCGCAAGGAGCTCCCCCATGGCCGACATCTCTCTCGACGCGTTCGAGCAGCAAGCGCGGGTGTTCCTCGACGCCAACGCCGTGAAGAAGTCGGCCGAGAAGAAGTTCGTGTGGGGCGAGGGCTCGGACAAGGTGGCGATGTTCGAAGAGCGCGACCGCGAGACCGAACTCGCCGATGTACGCGCCGCCCAGGCGTGGCGGGCGAAGAAGTTCGACGCCGGTTTCGGGTGGATCACCGGGCCAACGAAGTACGGCGGGAGCGAGCTCCCCAACGCCTACGAGCGACTGTGGAACAGCCTCGAAGCCCAGTACCAGGTGCCGAACCAGGCTGCGTTCACGATCGGCCTCGGGATGGTGGCGCCGACGTTCCTCGCCCATGGCAGCGAGACCGCGAAGGACCTGTACCTGACGAAGATGTACCGCGGTGACCTGATCGGGTGCCAGTTGTTCAGCGAGCCCGGCGCCGGCAGCGACCTGGCCAGCTTGCAGACCAAGGCCGAGCGCGACGGCGACGAATGGGTGATCACCGGCCAGAAGGTGTGGACCACCGGCGCGCAGAACAGCGACATCGGCGAGGTGATCGCCCGTACCGATCCGGACCTACCCAAGCACAAGGGTCTCACCGGGTTCATCGTCGACATGCGTGCGCCCGGTGTGGAGATCCGCCCGCTGCGCCAGATGACCGGCGGGGCCAGCTTCAACGAGGTGTTCTTCAACGAGGTACGCGTGCCCGACGACCACCGCCTCGGCGATGTCAACAACGGTTGGAACGTGGCGCTCACCACGCTGATGAACGAGCGCGCGGCGATCGGCGCGGGCGGTGGCGGCGGCGGGGGCATCAACATCTACGGCCGGGTGATCGAAATGGTCAAGGCGTTCGGGCTCAACACCGATCCGATCATCCGCAACGACCTCGCCAACCTGGTCATCCACCAGCGGGTCGCCGGGTACAACAACCAGCGGGCGATGGACAAGATCAAAGCCGGCCAACTGCCCGGACCGGAGATGAGCATCGCCAAGCTGGCCGGCACGCTGAACACGCTGCGCCTCGGGGCGTTCCTGTCGAAGGTGCTCGGACCGCGGTTGATCGCCGACTCGGGCGAGTGGGGGACGTACGCGTGGAGCCAGCTGATCCTCGGCGCACCGGGCGGGCGCATCGCCGGCGGCAGCGACGAAGTGATGCGCAACATCGTCGGCGAACGGGTGCTCGGGTTGCCCAAGGACGCCGGGATCGATTCGAAGTCGCCGTTCCGCGACCTCAAAGTCGGCACCCAAAAGTCCCCCGCCTGAACAGCCTGCGGTGCTCGATGGAGCACCGCGAGATCGCCGCACGAGCGCCCAAACCATGGCGGAGGTGTCGACAACACTGACCTTCACGTCCGGTCGCCGAGGGCCGCAAGGATGTCTTCGATCGACACGTTCGGGGTGGTACCTTCCGCAGCCCACTTGGCCTGGCGGACCACCGAACCGAACGTCGCCGAGCGCTCCTCCATCACATCCCAGTGCAGCCCGAGCACGAGCGGGCCAAGTGGCGTCTCGTCGGGATGTGCAACGTGGCCGAGACACGCGAGCAGGCATTCAAAGACGTCGAGTACGGGATGGCGCAGTGGTTCGACTACTTCCAGCACGCCGCAGCGTTCCCGCAGATGGACGTCGGCACGGCCGATGCGGTGCGCGGGATGATCGATTTCGTGATCGAGGGCGGGATCGGCGCGATCGGTACCGCCGACGACGTCGGCGCGCAGATCGAGCGGTTGTGGAAGCAGTCCAACGGCGGGTTCGGGGCATACCTGATGCTCGCCCACGAATGGGCCAATCCCGAGGCCACCAAGAACAGCTACGAGCTGACGCCCGCCGGGTCATGCCCCAGTTCCAAGGCCAGGGGTACAGCACCACAGAAGCGAAGGCCCGTGCCCGCGCCGCGCGCCCCGAGCTCGCCCAGCAGTCGATGGATGCAGTCGAGATGATGACCAAGAAGTACCAAGACGAACTCGCCACCAAAAGCACCTGAGATAAGCACCCTCCGGGTTCGCTCTGACCCTCCGTGGCGGCCCGGTCGTGGAGATGACCCTCCTGGGAGCATTGCCAATGTTCTCGGCGCTACCGGCGACGATGCTCGAGGCAGTGGCCCGGTTACGGCACGCGGCCTGGATTTTCCCGCGGGAAATCGGTCAGCTGCGGAATCATCCGCAGCATGCGGATGGTGGACGTCGTTGTCATCGCGTCGGGGTTGACGTGGAAGCTGAGTCGGCCAGGAGGTGACTGAGGTCGAGTTGTACCCAGACGCGGTTGCCGTCGCGGCGTACGACGCGGGCCCGGACGGGAGGTTCTTCGTCATCCCCGACCGTGAGCCAGTCGCCGGGTTGTGGATCGAACGCGCCGTCTTCGGCGCGGGGCCCGTGGCTGATCCATGTCTCGACGACGAGGTCGCCGCCGACGCTGTTGGCGTCGTACCACAGGTCGTAGTCAGCCTGTTGCATGGAAGTCACCGTAGTCGTCATCGGCCGGGGCGGTAGGCCGGGTTGGGAATCGGGCCGTGGAAGTGTTCGCGTACACGTGCGAACCATTCCGGTGTCGCAGCGGCGAGCAAGACCGTCCAATGGGGCGCTTCGAGTGTCGGCAGCAACGGGAAACCGGACTCGACGAGCTGCTCGCCGTGGGCGGTCATGAGTTGACGCCGATCAACGATGTTTGGGCGTAGGCGGGCGAGTAGCTCGTAGTTGCCGTCGGGGACTTCGAACACGGAGAACCCCCAGAACCCCCAGCGGTGGGCACTCCTCGACGGACTTCTGCATGCTTGCGTCGGTGAGCGTGTTGATGCCGAACCGAACGACGAGCAGTCCGGGCACGATCGCGTAGTCGCGGCGCGTCACTGGCTGTGCCACGACCGCGACGATACAGCTCAGGCGCTGTCACCCGGGGGAGCGCTGGGCGTTCTGCGAATCGTGTTGTGTTTCGCGCTCAACCGCGCTGCACCGAGTTCCCGGGCTAGCACCGTGCAGAGGTACAGCGAACGCTATAGTGATTTCTATGGCGAGTACGACAACGATTGCGATATCTCCGGAGGCCCGCAATGCGCTGCGGAGTCTCGCTGCCGAACGCGGCGACACGATGGACTCGTTGATCAAACGACTCCTGCGCGATGAACGGGCGCGCCGGATGGGAGCCGCCCTGGCCGAGAGGCGCTCGCAGATGGGCCCCAACGAGGTCGACACCGAACGAGTCCTGATCGCCGGTTCGGCAACGTCGGTGGCGCATGCGATCGGGTGACATCGTCATCATCGATTTCGGCCTCCCGGTCGGCAGCACCCCGGCACTCGTCAAGCCAGCGGTCGTGATCACCGCACAGCCAACGCTCGATGAGTTCGTTCAAACCTTTCACGTCGTACCAATCACCAGCACCGAACGGCGCTGGCCGAGCGACGTGGCCACCGACCGAGGTCACGCCCAGTGCCATCTCGTCACCACCGTCGACCAGTCGCAAGTCATGGAATCAACGGCGGAGAACGTCGGTGCAGTGACTCTCACCCAAATACGGGAGATCGTTTCGGTGCTACTTGGCCTGTAGCGGCGCCGCTCCGCCCCTGCCGGACGGAGCGGCTGCTGGCACCCGAGTTTCGTGCTGGCGTCAGATCCGCTCGACTGCGACGGACGCCTGTCCGGCGAGCAGTGCGTTCAGGTCGTCGGGATCGCTCGTCAACAGCAGTGACGGTCGCCGATGAATCGCTTCGGCAACGACGAGCGCGTCGATGGTTGCGTTCGAGCCCGCCGCTGCGAGCAACTCCCCGGCTTGGCGGACCGTCGGCTCGTCCACCGATCGGTGTGGCGCGAACTGGCCGAGCACCAGATTCACCGGCGCGTCACGCGGGCCGTTACCGCGTACCGTCTCGGCCAGAACCACCATCGGAACGACGATCGAGACCCCGTTGCGATGAGCCGTGGCGATGAGCGCACGAAGACGACGATCGCCCCGCGCGAGCCCGATCACGGCACCTGAGTCGAGGACAATCGTTGCATCATCTGGCTGAGCCACGCCACTCCTTGCTCGAGGTCGCCCTCGGTCAACGGGCCATGGATCGAATCGAGTTGAGCGAGCAACTCCTCGATCGGATCAATCCGCAGCCGGTGACGCAGTGCCTCGACCACGTACGCAGACAGCTCACCTGGACCGACGCGTTGCTTCAACTCGTCAAACGTCTCCTCATCGATGGTGACAGTGATCCGCACGGCCGGCATGAACGCCGATCATACCAACAGTATGATTCGCCGAAAAATGCGCCGTCGCGTTGTCACCCGCGAACTCCACCACCGGCATCGCGGCCAGGCCGGCTGCGCCGGGTGCCGGGTCAGCCGGGTTCGTCAGGACGCACGCCGGGAAGCGGACGAGTTGCAACCGTTCGGCAAAGTTGCCGCCGAACGCGGAGCGAAACTCGTCGTAGTCGAACTCAACCTCGATTACGGGCTCGACACCGGGCCGGGCCTCGGCCGACGGCGATGCGTCCTCCAGCGTCACCCCCATCGCAAACAGTCCCAGCGCGTGCGCGCGTTCCGATCCGATCACGTTGCCAACCGCCGCGGCCGGCGTCCGCCGATTCTCGCTGGCCATCTCACCGGCTCGGGTGCAGCAGGTCACCCCGGTACCCCCCAACGATCCAATCAAGAGTGACCGAACCGGATCACCGAAATGCGACGCACCGAATGACGACCCCAACGAGACATGACGGCTCCGACCCCTCGACTTCAACTGACGTCGAGAGTGTTCGCACAACCACTATCAGTCATCTCAAGGTTCGGGTAAGAAACCGTTTGCAAGCCGACGGCATCGCAGATCAGGCGCTGATCAGGCGCTGATCAGGCGCTGATCAAGGTGATGTGTCGGGCGTGGTTCTTGCCGATCAGGCTGGCGAAACCCTTGTCGAACGTGGCGACCGTGCC
>JANOKQ010000479.1:0-7559 GCA_031419375.1 Acidimicrobiaceae bacterium | reverse complement strand
CGACCGGTGGCATCGAACTGCAGGACTGCACGATCGAAGTGCTCAACGTGGCCGAGGCTCCGCCGTTCCCGATCAGCGAACGCGCTGACACCGTGTCCGAGAACACCCGCCTGCAGTATCGCTACCTCGACATTCGCCGTGAACGGATGCAGCGCAACCTTCGCCTCCGCTCGGCCGTCAACTCGGCGATCCGGGTAGCGATGGAGCAGCAGGGCTTCGTCGAGGTGGAGACCCCGATGCTGGTGCCGAGCACACCCGAGGGTGCCCGCGAGTTCATCGTGCCCAGCCGCCAGCAGCCCGGTTCGTTCTATGCGCTGCCGCAAAGCCCGCAGCTGTTCAAGCAGTTGCTGATGCTGGCCGGGATCGACCGTTATTACCAGCTGGCCCGCTGCTTGCGCGACGAGGATCTGCGTGCCGATCGCCAGTACGAGTTCATGCAGCTCGACGCCGAGATGAGCTTCGTCGACCAGGACGACGTGCACACCGCGATCGGCACCGCAGTGCTGGCCGCGGCGCAGGCCGCAGGCCAGGACCCCGGCGAGATCATCACCATCACCTGGCACGAGGCGATGGACCGCTACGGCAGCGACAAGCCCGATCTGCGCTTCGCAATGGAGCTCAACGACCTCACCGAGGTGTTCGCCGCCACCGAGTTCAAGGCGTTCGCCGGTGCGTCTGCGATCAAGGGGATCAACGCGGCCGGCAAGGCCGACGAGTACGGCCGCAACAAACTCGATGCGCTCACCGACAAGGCCAAGAAGATGGGCGCCAAGGGCCTTGTCTGGCTGAAGGTCGCCGCCGATGGCGCCTTGGAATCACCGGTGGCCAAGTTCCTCAGCGAGTCCGAGCAGGCTGCGCTGAAAGAGCGCCTCGGGGCCGGTCCCGGCGACCTGCTGCTGATCGTGGCAGACGAATGGGCGATGGCGTGCGAGGTGCTCGGCACGCTCCGCAACGACCTCGGCCGCCCGCCTGTGCACCACGGGCCGTACCGGTATCTGTGGGTGGTCGACTTCCCGTTGTTCGTCGGAGTCGACGCGGTCACGGGGCGCCCGAAGCCCGGGCATCACCCGTTCTGCCAACCGCATCCCGACGATCTGCACCTGCTCGAGACCGAGCCGCTGAAGGTCCGTAGCCAGGCGTACGACCTGGTGCTCAATGGCTGGGAGCTCGGCTCCGGCTCGATCCGGATCCATCAGCCCGAGCTGCAGGCGCGCATCTTCGGCCTGCTCGGGATCAGCGACGAGGACGCCCAGAAGCGGTTCGGTTTCTTCCTCAACCCGTTCCGCTACGGCGCCCCGCCCCACGGCGGGTTCGCGTTCGGGATCGATCGCCTGGTCGCGATCCTCGCCGGTGAGGACAACATCCGTGAGGTCATCGCCTTCCCGAAAACGCAGTCGGGGATGGACCCGATGACCAATGCCCCGACCCCCGTCGACACCAAGCAGCTCGACGATCTCGGCATCCGCGTCCTGCCCCCGAAATCCTGAGCCGCGCCAAATCTCGTTCTGGTCACGTGAACCGGGCTCAGCGGCGGGAACGCGTGACCAGAACGAGAATTGGCCTACGGTACGGCGATGGCGCAGCACTTTCGGGCGGGGGTCGTGATGGTGGTACGCCACCCCGACCGGCGGCGAGTGATGGCTTTCGAGCGCTCTGATTCGCCGGGAAGCTGGCAGCTGCCCCAGGGCGGGCTCGAATCCGGCGAAACGCCCGCCACGGGCGCATGGAGGGAGTTGGTCGAAGAAACGGGACTCGGTCCGGAGCACGTCACCCTCGCTGCCGAGCACCCGGACTGGGTCGCCTATGAGTGGCCGGTCGAGATCAGGCTGGCCCAGGGGCGAGCGGGCAAGCGTCGCGGACAGGTGCAGAAGTGGTTCAGGTTCGATGTTGTCGATGACGATGTCGAGCCGTCACCCGATGGCCGCGAGTTCGTCGCGTGGCAATGGGTCGAGCCCGCTTGGCTGATCGAGCACGTGCCCGACTTCCGACGTGATGCGTACACAACCGGGCTGACGGCCCTGACGGTGTTGGTGGGCGGGGCGGGATAGCTTTGAGCGGGTGACCGATCTGTTCAGCGCCGCGGCCGAGCAGCGGTTACACGCGCAGGCACCGTTGGCGGCACGGCTGCGACCGCGCAGCCTCGACGATGTCGTTGGCCAGGAGCACCTGGTCGGGCCGGGCAAGCCGTTGCGCCGCCTGGTCGAGCAGGACCGTTTGACCAGCGCAATCTTCTGGGGACCGCCAGGCACCGGCAAGACCACGCTGGCGCTCGCCGTGTCCGGAACCACCAAGCGCGCCTTCGAACAGCTCAGCGCGGTCACGGCCGGGGTGAAAGACGTTCGTGAGGTGATCGAGCGGGCCCGCCAACGCCTCGGCGAGCACGGTCGCGGCACCATCTTGTTCCTCGATGAGATCCACCGATTTTCCAAAGCCCAGCAGGATGCACTGCTACCGGCGGTGGAAGACGGAACGCTCACGCTGATCGGCGCAACCACCGAGAACCCCTTTTTCGAAGTCAACCCGCCGTTACGCAGCCGGAGCACGCTGTTTCGGCTGGAGCCGCTCGACGCGCAGGCGATGCTCACGCTCATCAAACGCGGGTTGCAGGCCGAAGGGACCACCGCCACCGACGAGGCGATCGCCCATCTGCTCAGTCGGGCCGGAGGTGACGGCAGGCAGGTGCTCACCTCGCTCGAAGTTGCCGTGGCACTTGCCCATCCCGGCGAGGTTGCGCTCGAACACGTGGAGAACGCCCTCGGTACCAGTGCGTTGCGGTACGGGCGCGACGACCACTACGACGTGGTCAGCGCGTTCATCAAGTCGATGCGCGGCAGCGATCCGCAGGCTGCGGTCTACTACCTGGCGCGGATGCTGGAGGCGGGCGAAGACGCCCGTTTCATCGTGCGCCGGATGGTGATCTTCGCCAGCGAAGACGTCGGCCTGGCCGACCCCACCGCGCTGCTCGTCGCAGTCGCTGCAGCCCAGGCCGTCGAACACGTCGGATTGCCCGAAGCACAGCTCAACCTCAGCCAGGCCGTGATCCATCTGGCGACTGCGCCCAAGAGCAACCGTGCCGCTCTGGCGATCTGGAGCGCCCGCGCCGACGTGCAGGGTGGGGCCATCGGCGAGGTCCCGCCACACCTGCGCGACGCCCACTATCAGGGGGCCAAGACGCTCGGCCACGGCACCGGATACGACTACCCTCATGACCATCCCGATGGTTGGGTTGCCCAGCAGTACCTCCCCGTCGAGCAGGTCGACAAGCGATACTACGAACCGACCGAGTACGGACGAGAGCGCGAGGTGCGAGATCGAATGGAGCGACGCAAATGACCGCAGGTGAGCTCGGTGTGGTGCTGGCGGCGGTGCTGTGTTGCATCGGATTTGCCGCGCTGATCGTGGTGTTGATGCGGGTCCTCGACACGCTGAAGGCGCTACGCGGCGAGGTGGCTACCTTGCGCGCCGAGACCGGGCCGTTGCTGGTCGAGTTGCGCGCGTCCACCCAGGGAGCCACCGCCGCAGTCGAACAGGCCAGGTCCGACCTTGACCGCTTCGACCGGGTGATCGGTTCGGCGGAAGCGATCAGCGGGGCAATGGCCGGCAGCGGTAGAGTGGCGCGGGCTGCGCTCAGCACACCGGTGATCAAGACCGCCGCGCTCGCCACCGGGACCAGTCGGGCTGTCAAGCGCTTGCGTAGCAAGAACGACGTCAACGTACCGAGGGCGAAGGCAGCGGGGGAGCGATCGGCATGATGAAGCGAGTCACATGGTTCGTTGGTGGGGTCGCCGCCGGTGCGGTCGGTGTCGGTGCAGCCAAACGCAAGGTCAAATCTGTCGCCAACGAGTTGGCGCCGGTGCAGGTTGCCAAGCGGGCGACGGGTTCGGTGCGCGAGCGAGGGCAACGAGTTGCCGATGCAGCGCGTGAGGGCCGCCGGGCGATGAAGGCCAGAGAGGCTGAGTTGCGGGCCCGTTTCGATGGTCGAACGTCGGTGGCCGATGAGTTCGACGATGTCGACATGGTGCTGGTCGATGGCCATCCCGTCGAGGCCGGCCAGGTGGTCGTGCTGCGCCAGGTTCGCGACGATCCGAAGCGGACACGGCGACATGCCTGAAACGGTGCTCTCGGGGCCAGCGAACCACGAACTCGTCGACGACCTGCGCGAGGCGCTCGACGACTCACGGGTACGCGTCAGTTCCACCGAACTCGGCCTGTACCGGCGCGACTCGTCCAACATCGAAGGGGTCGCCGGGGTCGTCGTGTTCCCGACGACCACCGCCGAGGTCCGTGCGGTGGTGATGGCCGCAGTTGCCCACGGCACGCCGTTCGTGGCTCGCGGTGCCGGGACCGGTCTGGCCGGTGGAGCCACACCCACCGCTGACGGGGTCGTGATCGTGTTGACCAAGATGAACCGGGTGATGTCGGTCGACCCGGTCAACCGGTTTGCGTGGGTCGAGCCTGGGGTGTTGAACCTCGACCTCACCCGCGCCGTCACCAAGTACGGGTTGCACTTCGCCCCCGATCCCAGCAGCCAGCAGAGCTGCTCGATCGGCGGCAACCTGGCCAACAACTCCGGCGGACCGCACTGCCTCGCCGACGGGGTCACGTCTGCCCACATCCTCGCCGCCGAGGTGGTGCTGCCCGATGGCGACGTCGTGGTCCTCGGTAGCGAAACCGGTGATGTCGACGGCTACGACCTGCGTGGCGCGTTCGTCGGCAGCGAGGGCATGTGCGGCATCGCCACCAAGATCTGCGTGCGCCTCACCCAGAACCCGCCTGCGGTGCGCACGATGCTGTTCGACTTCCCGACTGTGGCCGCAGGTGCCGAGACCGTGAGCGCGATCATCGCCGCCGGGATGCTGCCGGCCGCGCTGGAAATGATGGACCAGTTGTGCGTGCAGGCGGTCGAGGAGTACATCCACGCCGACCTGCCCGTCGAGGCTGCGGCCGTGCTGTTGGTCGAGGTGTCCGGGCAGCCGCACGGCCTGGAACACGATGTGGAACGCATCGTCGCGATCGCGCACGAGCATGGCACCGGCACCGTGCGCATCGCCCAGGACGAAACCGAACGGGCCCTGTTGTGGAAGGGCCGCAAGAGTGCATTCGGGGCCATCGCCCGGATCAAACCCAACTACTACCTGCACGACACGGTGGTGCCGCGTCGGCAGCTTCCCGCTGTGCTGGCCCAGGTGTACGAGATCGCCGAACGGTACGACCTGCTGGTGATGAACGTGTTCCACGCCGGTGACGGCAACCTGCATCCACTGCTCGTGTTCGACAAGCGCGAGCCGGGAGCGCTGGAACGGGTGCACGCCGCCGGCGACGAAATCGTGCGCGCCTCGGTTGCCGCCGGGGGAGTGCTCAGCGGTGAACACGGGATCGGCCTGGAAAAGCGCGACCTGATGCCGCTGATGTTCTCCCCGGACGACCTCGCCGCGCAAGCCGCGTTGCGTGCTGCGTTCGACACGACCGGTCTGGCCAATCCCGACAAGGTGCTGCCCAGCCCGTCGAGTTGCGGTGACGCGCACCTGGCGCCGGAGGGCGCGTGGATCTGACGGCGTTCGCTGCCGATGTCGGCGGCGTCGACCCGGTCACCATCACCGGGCACGGCACCCGCGGTGGCGAGGTCGCTGGGGTCCGATGCGTGCGGGCGCCCAGCGGTATCGACTGGATCCAGGCCGATGAGATGACTGCCTCGTGCGGCGCAGGGACGCCGGTCGATGAACTGGCGGCAGCGCTGCGCGAGGTCGGTCAGCGCACGGTGCTGCCCGCGGGCGGCACCGTCGGCGGCGCCCTCGCGGCCGGGCGCAGCGGCATTCGCCGCCTCGGTGATGGGCCGATGCGCGACGTGTTGCTGCAGACCCACTACATCGGTGCCGGTGGTGCCGTCGTGAAGGCCGGCGGCCCAACGGTGAAGAACGTCAGCGGCTTCGATGTGTGCCGGCTGCTGGTTGGGTCGCGCGGCACGTTGGGTTTCCTCGGTGACGTCATCGTTCGAACTCGTCCGCTCGCGTTGTGCTCGCAGTGGTTTCGGGGCGACGGGCGCGACCCGCTCGAGATCCTCGCCGCGACCTACCGGCCGGTTGCCGTGCTGTTCGACGGCGCCTCGGTCTTCACGCTGCTCGAGGGCCACCCGCGTGACGTCGCCGAGCAAGCGGCAACCCTGCGCCTGACCGAGGTCGACGGTCCGCCGGAGATTCCGCCACATCGGATCAACGTGTCACCCGCCGCGCTGTCAGCGGTTGTCGGCACGCTCGCTCCGGGGTCGTTCGTGGCGGAGATGGGCGTTGGAGTGCTGCACACTGCATCGCCGGCCGATCCGGTTTCGCCAGACCCCGGCGTTGCCCGAGTGGCTGCGCGCATGAAGCAGCAGTTCGATCCGACGGGCCGGTTGAACCCGCGCGTTGCCGTTGGCTGATCGACCGTTCGTCGCCGAGCCGCCCGGCGACATCGAGGCTGCGACCATGCTTGCCCGTGATGCGGCCGCACTGTGGGGTTTGCCGGTTCCCGGGCTGTTGCGGGTGGGGATGAATGCGTTGTTCACGGCTGGGCCCGATGTGGTGATCAGGGTCGGCAAGCCGACGGCGGATCCCCAGGGCGCGATCCGGCTCGCAGGCGTACTGTCGGCACATGGGGTACGCATGCCGCACTATGTCCGTGATCGCGCGGTGGTACTCGGTCCGTTGGCGGCGACCGCGATCGAATACCACGATCAGGTTGCGTCGCTCACCCCGCTCGACTGGGCAGAGGTTGGGGCGATGGTCGCACGCGTGCACGCCGTTGATTCCGCCGAGGTAGACGGCTTCTACCCAGTGCCGCACTGCTCGACGTTTCCGTGGTGGGATCTCCACGGATTGCTCGCCGAGGTGAAGGATCTCCTCGATCCACCTGCGCGTTCAGGCTTGCAGGCCGCGCTGCACCGTCACGCCGGCTGGTATGACAACTGGCGCTCGCCAGCCGAAGCAGACGTGGTGTTGTGCCACGGCGATGTGCACCCCGGCAACGTGTTGGTCGCACCGGATGGACCGATGCTGATCGACTGGGATCTGCTGTGCACGGGACCGGCAGCGTGGGATCATGCACCGCTGATGACATGGACCCAACGGTGGGGAGGGGAGTCAGGCGTGTACGAGCGGTTCGCCGAGGGTTACGGGCGGTCGCTGCGCGGCGACCCGGCCGCCGAGGCGATCGCCGAGCTGCGCCTGGTGGCCGCCACCCTGATGCGCGTGCGCGCCGGACGTGTCGACGCAGCAGCAGCCGCCGAGGCCGAGCGTCGCCTGCGCTGGTGGCGTAGCGAGCCGGGTGCGCCGCCGTGGCGCGCCGCCTGAACGGGTAACCAGAACCGATGGAGCGAGGGGTTGTGGAATGGATGCGTTGACTTCGGCAGATGGGTCGACCGGGAGTGCTGAACCGGTTGTCCGGTGCAGCGTTCGCCGGGGTACGGGAATGACCGGGGAGCGGCGATGACCGAGTATGCGGTGGTGATCGCAGGAGGCGGTCCGTCGGGGATGATGTTGGCGGGGGAGCTGGCGTTGGCGGGGATCGACGTCGTCATCGTCGAA
>JANOKQ010000478.1:0-1769 GCA_031419375.1 Acidimicrobiaceae bacterium | reverse complement strand
GGTACACGATTCCTGACGAGTCGCCGTCCGGAGCGTACGAGGAGGGCATGATCGTGATGGCCAACACCGGCCAGCCCGACAGTGGTGGTGGGCAGTGGTTCGTCGTTACCGGAGCACAGGGCGCGGCGCTGCCGCCGCAGTACTCGATCATCGGCAAGGTCACCGAGGGCTTCGACACCACGGTCAAGGCGCTGGCCAACCTGGCCGATCCCACCGCAGCCAACGGTGTCCCCCCGCTGGTTCCGATCGAGATCACCAGCGTCACCATCACCGAGGCGTAACCCTGGCGTACCCCCGAAACCAGCCCGCGGCGCGGGCTGGTTTCGGCTACGGGAGGTTGCCGTGGATGGCGAGGTCGCCGATCTTGTCCCAGCCGGTGCCACGGTGCACGAGCGCCGAGCCCGTTGGCGCGCACACGACGGGCGTGTTGGCCAGCTCGAGGGTGCGATGCAGGCGTTCCGGTGACCAGGATTCAGCCTCGGGGACGAACGCGATGTCGGCGACGAGTCCGAGGCCGAGAGTGAACGCGCCACCGCGCGGGTCGACCATTGGATCGCACAACGCTGACGCAGACGCACCGACACCCACCACCAGCCCGCCGCCGGCAAGCACGCTGCGAACGGCGTCCCACACGGGCGTGTCCTTGACGACCGAGCGGAGATGTAGCGGCTGATCGCCGACGATGAACACGGCGCGCGCAGAGCGGATCACGTTCGCCGCCCCGGTGTCCATCGCATCGGCGCGACGCAGCACCATCAGCGCCTCCACCTCGATGTCGAGCCGCTCGGCCCAGCTCATCGAGGACGCAACAAGCCGTTCGGGGTGCTCGAACGCGTCGGCGGTTGGAAGCACGACCACCGAGCCGGCTCCCGACCCGGCCCCTACCTCGGCGAGGAGCGCCGCGTCGAGATCGTCGTTGGCGGCAAATGGGCCACCACCCTGAAGCGCAATGATGCCGGTCATGAGTGTGAGCGTACGCCCATCGACCAGGGTGGCCGATCAGGGTGGCCGGTCAGGGGTGGTGCAGGAAGGCGACCGCGAGGGATTCGATCGCCGCTGGCGAGACGCCAATGCTCGTGACGTACGCATTGATCGAGCCGAACTCGTCGACGAGGTCGTCGAGCACCTCACCGAGTGCTTCGGGCAGGGCGGCGAGGAACGCTGTTGGAGCATCGGCGATTCGCTGGGCCATCTCGGGAAGCTCCCGTTCGGCCCACACCCGCATCCGTTCCATTCCGTGCGCCGTGAGCGCGTAGTCGGCGAGCACCACGTCGATGGGGACCCCGAGCGAACCGAGGACGAGCGCGGCCAGAACCCCGGTCCGGTCCTTGCCAGCCGCGCAGTGGAACACTGCCGGAAGGGCTCCCGGGGTGGCGAGTCGCTCGATCGCCATGGCGAAGCGTCCGGCACCGACCTGCAGCATGTCGCGGTACGCCCACCCGAGGAAGTCGTGGGCGCTCTTGTCGAGGTGTTGATCGTGTTGCCACGTGGCGTCGATCACGGGCAGGTGGCTGAAGTCGACCTCGATCTCATCGACGGGGAACCTGCCGCGCAGTTCGAGCTCCGCGTGCGAGCGAAGGTCGATCACGGTCTTCAGGTCGAGCCCGCGGATGATTTCGAGATCGGCGCCGGCGAGCCGATTGAGTCCGTCGGCGCGGTAGATCATGTGCCACCGGGTGACCCGGCCGTCGATGGTCGGGTAGCCGCCGAGATCGCGAAAGTTGTGAACGGCTTCGAGTGCAATGAGGCGGCGCGGATCGGTGGCGGGC
>JANOKQ010000477.1:0-6753 GCA_031419375.1 Acidimicrobiaceae bacterium | reverse complement strand
TCGCTCGTGGCCCGGCAGCTGCCGCTTGCGCTGCGGCCGGACAACCCGCGCAGTCTCAAGGTGGTGTCACCGCCCGACCCGCGGCGAGTGCGCGATGCGGTGCAGAACGACCTAGATCTGCTGTTCTTGATCCTGGGTGGCGTGTCACTGCTGGTCGGTGCGATCGGCATCGCCAATGTGACCCTCGTCTCGGTCATTGAGCGCACCGGCGAGATCGGGCTCCGGCGCGCGCTCGGGGCTTCACGCCGCCACGTCGGTCAGCAGTTCCTGCTCGAGAGCACCACCATGGGTTTCGTCGGCGGAATCGTCGGCGCGAGCTTTGGCACGGTCGTGGTGGTTGTGGTGTCGGCGTATCAGAACTGGACCCCGGTCCTTGATCCGTTCGCACCGTTGCTCGCTCCCGTGGTTGGGGGGCTCACCGGTCTCGTATCCGGCACCTACCCGGCGATCAGGGCAACTCGCTTGGCCCCCGTCGATGCGCTCCGCTCCGGGACATGATCTGGATCGTGCAACTCAGGTCACCACTGCCGGTAGTCGCACCACGAATGTCGCGCCGTCGCTCGCCTGCGGGTCGACCGCGACCGTCCCGCCATGTCGTTGGACGATCTCACGGGTGATCGCCAGGCCTAGCCCGGTCCCGCCAGAATCGGAGGTGCGTGCTTCGTCCAGTCGAGTGAACCGCTCGAAGATTCGTTCGCGGTCGGCTTCCGCGATACCTGGCCCATCATCAGCCACGGTGAGCTGAGCGATCCCGTCCCGCTCGCACAGCCCGATCGTGACCATGGATCGCGCATGTCGCTGGGCGTTGTCGGCGAGGTTGCGGATCACTCTCGTCAATTGCTCCGGGTGCCCCATCGCCTGTACTGCCGTCACCCCCGAGACATCCACGGTCACGCGACCGGCCGACCGCAGGCGGCTGGTCTCGCGGAACACAATGTCATCGAGATCAAGGAGTTGATCGCCTGCAGCCGTTGGACCCGCCGATGGGGCATCGAGGCGGGCCAACGTGAGCAGATCGTCGATGAGTTGCTGCAAGCTCCCGGTCTCGTCCAGCACGCTGCGATGCGTCGCGGCGAGATCGGAGTCAGCGGGATGAAGCAGATCCACCTCCAACTCGGTGCGGATCCTCGTGAGTGGCCCACGCAGCTCGTGCGAGGCATCGGCAACGAACCTCTGCTGCTGCTCGGCCGAGCGTTGCAGCCGGTCCAACATGTCGTTCATCGTGTTGGCCAGCCGTCCGATCTCGTCGTCGGTCGCCGACTGCGGTACGCGGAGGTGGAGGTTGGTCGCGGTGATCTCCCCTACCCGCGAACTGATCCGGTCGACCGGTCGGAGGGCCCGGCCGACGGTACGCCAGATCACGAGGCCGAGCAGGATCACCGCAACGGGAACGGTGACCAGGAGTCCCCGCAGCAGCGCCGCCGTGCTGTCTTCGACCTCGTCGATCGATGCGGCCGTGTGCACCACGACATCTCCAACCACTCGAGAGTTCAGTCGCATGCCTCTGTCCTGGGTAACGAATCGCACGGTCCGGAACGTTCCTCTGCCGGCATCCGGCCTGGTCAACGCTGGCTGGCCGACGAAGTTGAGGCTGCTGGCGATCACCTGCCCAGCCGTGCCGACGACTTGCGCGACCGCATCGTCGTCGCCCTGCCCGGTGATGATCGGCGGGAGTCCGTTCGAATCCAACAGTGTCTCGATCTCTTCGCTGCGACTCGCGAGGGACTCGTCGAGGCTGTCGGTGAGTACCCGTTGATGCAGCGACAGGAGGGCTCCGGCGGTGAGGAGCAGCACCAATGCCATCGTGGTGAGCGCGATCAAGGTGATGCGAACCCGGATTCCCATTCTCGGCTTCGGCTGGAGGTGCGATCCCGGCTGACGTTGCGTTCCCTGCTGGAGCGATGCCTCGCTCGGTCGTTCGCTCAAACCGATTCCCACCGATACCCGGCGCCGCGGATGGTGGAGATCGTGTCGGTGCCGAACGGTTCGTCGAGCTTGCGGCGCAGGCGGCGCACGTACACCTCGACGATGTTCAAGTCGCCATCGAAGTCATCGCTCCACACCCCGGCGATGATCTCCGTTTTCGACAGCACGGTGTCGGATCGTCGAGCGAGGAACTCGGCGACATCGAACTCGCGCGAGGTGAGCGGAACTTCCTGCTCGTTACGGAAGACCCGGCGTGCCCCGGAATCGATGCGCAGTCCGCCGGCGGTAATGCTGTCGTCAACGCGGTTGCCGGTGCGGCGCAGTAACGCGCGGATACGAGCGACGAGCACGGGGAACGAAAACGGCTTGGTGAGATAGTCGTCGGCGCCGGTGTCGAGGGCCTCGGCCTCGTCGAGGTCGCCGTCTTTCGCAGTGAGCATCAGCACCGGGGTCCAATTGCCGGCGTCGCGCAGGTCGGCACACAACCGATATCCATTGCGCCGCGGCAGCATGATGTCGAGCACGATGAGGTCGTAGGAGTTTTCGGTGGCCTTCCAGAAGCCGTCGTCGCCATCGAAGGACACCTCCACGGTGAAGCCCTCAGCCTCGAGACCGCGCTTCACCGCAGTGGCGATCTTGCGATCATCGTCAACCACGAGCACCTTCATTCGCACGTACCTCCACGCTCAGCGTCCACCTGTCAGTCTTACCTACGGCACCTGACCGGCCGCTGACATGCGCTAAAAAGTTCCTGAACGGCGATCTGGCCCGCCGGAATTCTGGGGCGGGCCGATCTCCTCTTGGCGTCACCTCGTGTGCTAACCACGTGCGCGTGAACGAGTCCACTTCCCTGTTCGACCATGTCGATCTGTACCCGGGTGACCCGATCCTGTCGCTGATCGGGATCTTCCACGACGATCAGCGACACCCGAAGGTCAACCTCGGCGTTGGGTTGTACTACGACGCTGACGGTGACATCCCGCTGCTCGACTGCGTCCGAGCGGCGGAGACGGCGCTCGTGGCGACACCCCGGACGCGCTCGTACCTACCTGTGGAGGGAGCCGAGCCGTACCGCCGCGCCGTCCAGGATCTGGTGTTCGGCGCACAACACGAAGCCGTCACGGGCGGGCGGATCGCCACCGTGCAATCGATCGGGGGGTCGGGGGCACTGAAGGTGGGTGCCGATTTTCTTCGGCGGTACTTCCCCGGCAGCGGCCTGTGGGTCACCGACCCGACGTGGGAGAACCACATCGCCTTGTTCGAGGGCGCTGGCTTCACAGTGCGCAGCCACCCGTACTACGACCCGGCCACGCGCGGGTTGGACTTCCCGGCGATGATCGCCACGTTGGCTGAACTGCCGCGCCACGCGATCGTGGTGATGCACGGCTGCTGCCACAACCCAACGGGTGTCGACCTCACTCCCGGGCAATGGCAACAGGTGAACGCGGTGGCCATCGAGCGCGAGCTGATCCCGTTCATCGACCTTGCCTACCAGGGTTTCGGTGAGGGCATCATCGAGGACGCGTTCGCTGTCCGAGCGATGGCCGATGCGGGCTTGACGTTCCTTGTCGCCAACTCCTTCGCCAAGAGCATGTCGTTTTATGGCGAGCGCTGCGGCGCGTTGTCGGTGGTGTGCGGGTCGCAGGAGGAGGCCGAACGGGTGCTCGGCCAGTTGAAGCTCGGCGTGCGCACCATCTACTCGAGCCCTCCGACGCACGGTGCGATGGTGGTGACGGCCGTGCTCACCGACGCAACTTTGCGCGCGCAGTGGGAAGCCGAGCTCGACGCGATGCGCGAGCGGATCGCCCGCATGCGCACCGTGCTCCACGACGCGCTGGCGGCAGCGATGCCCTGCCGAGACTTCGCGTACCTCTGCGAACAGCGCGGCATGTTCAGCTATACGGGCCTCACGCCCGACCAGGTCGACCGGCTTCGCGCCGAGCATGCGGTGTACCTGCTTCGTTCCGGTCGGATGTGCGTCGCCGGGATCAACGAACACAACGTCGCTCACGTTGTTGCCGCGATGGTGGCGGTGCTCGACGGCTGAACCGGGTCGCCAGCCCGAGGGGTACTGTCAGCGGCAGTACCGAAGGAGACCCGATGGCGTACAACAAACTCGGGCGCATCGTCCACGACGCCGACGCGCACATCATGGAGACACCGACGTGGCTGCGCGACTTTGCCGATCCGGACGTTCGCGACCGCATCGCGCCACTCGACCTGGGTGGCGGCAACGAGCTTCGCCAGACGGGCGATCCGGACGAACAGCTAACCGATCTGCGCACCACGTTCGACCGCCTCGCCGATCGGCACGCTTCGGCGGCCTACCGATCCACCGAATCGGCCGAGATCATGGCCCGCAAGAACTTCGCTGCCACCGGCTCGTTCGTGCCCAACGACCGCCCGCGAGCGCTCGACCTGCTCGGGTTCTCTAGCCAGTTGCTGTTCAACACCTTTCACAACCGGCGCCTGCGCGACTGGGAACACGGCGGCGATCTCGACCTCGCGTACGGGGCTGCTCGCGCCCACAACCGGGGCATGGTCGAGTTCTGCTCGGTCGACCCGCGGCTGCTGCCGACGTGCTACGTGCCGCTCGCCGACTTCGATCGTGCTGCGGCGATGGCGGGAGAAGCGATCGTCGGCGGCGCGGCGGCGTTGCTTGTCGCCAGCGGTTGCCCCCGCGGGCACTCGCCGAGCCACCGCCGCCTCGACGCGGTGTGGGCGCAGGCCGAGGAGGCAGATCTGCCCGTGGTGTTTCACGTCGGTGGCACCGGCGACCTGATCGACCGGAGCTACTTCGTCAACGGGTTGCCGATCCCGCCCGACTTCCACGGAGGCGAGGAAAACTTTCGCTCCGTCGACTACATGGCCATCCCCTACCCACCGATGCAGACGTTGGCAACGATGGTGTTCGACGGTGTCTTCGACCGCTTCCCCCGCCTCCGGATCGGCGTGATCGAGCAAGGAGCGATCTGGGTGCCGAGCTGGATGCGCCAGATGGAAAGCGCGTTGGAGGCGTTCCACAAACACGAGGACCGGGTGCGGGCCCTGAGGATGAGGCCGAGTGAGTACGTGCGCACCCACATGAAGTTCACGCCCTACCCGACCGAAGACGTCGGCTGGCTGGTGCGCGAGGCCGGCCCGGAGGTGCTGATGTTCAGCTCCGACTATCCGCATGTGGAGGGCGGGCGGCGCCCGATCGAGCGGTTCGAGCGCAGCCTCGGCGACGTACCCGAAGCCACACGCGAGGCGTTCTACCGCGGCAACTTCGTGCAGATGATGGGTGCCTCCGCCCGGCAACTCGCGGTCGCCTGATCGTGCATCGTTCGACCATCGCCATCTCGTCCGGCCGTCCGATCGGCGTGGGCTCACCGCTCAACCATCCCATCGTGATGGCGTCGAACTTCCGTGGTGAGGAAGGCGTGTACGCGCGCACGCACGGAACCGCAACGACCGACGGCCTGGAGGAATGCATCGGCGCGTTGGAGGGCGGTCAGGCCACTGCGTTCTCCACGGGGATGGCCGCTGCATCGGCGTCGCTGTTCGCGCTGGCGCCCAAGGTGCTCGTGCTGCCGACCGACACCTATCTCGGGGTGCGCGCGCTGGTGACCGATCTGGTCGAGCAGGCGCGAGTGGAGGTCCGTCCCGTCGACATCGCCGACACGGCCGCAGTGATCGAGGCCATCGACGGTGCCGATGTGGTGTGGATCGAGACACCCACCAATCCGACCCTGCAGGTGGCCGACCTCGTCACGCTGTGCGCGGCTGCGAAGTCGGCCGGAGCGAGCGTGGTGGTGGACAGCACGTTCGCCACCCCGATCTGCTCCCGGCCGCTCGAACACGGTGCCACGATCGTGGTGCACAGCGGAACCAAGTTCATCGGCGGCCACAGCGATCTGCTGATCGGGCTGGCGATTACCACCGACGTCGTCGTGCACGACCGGCTTCGTCACGCGCGCCTCGTCAACGGCGCGATGCCGGGAGCGTTGGAGTCGTTCCTGGCGCTCCGCGGCGCACGGACGCTGCCGTTGCGGATGGAGCGGGCGTCGGCCAACGCGGTGGAGCTCGTCGAGCGGCTGCGCGCCCACCCCGCTGTGGACGACGTCCGCTATCCGGGGTTCGCGGCGATGGTCGCGTTCGTGGTCAATGGTGGCGCCCAAGCGGCCGATGCGGTGTGTCGCAACGTCGGCCTGATCGTGCCGGCGACGAGCCTCGGTGGGGTGGAGACCACGCTGGAACGACGCCAGAAGTACGCAGGCGATGCCCACGTGAATCCTGGCCTGATTCGGATGAGCGTCGGCATCGAACACGTCGACGACATCTGGGCCGATCTGTCGGCAGCACTGGCGGCAGCACTGGCGGCCTCCTCGCCCGGCTAGTGCTCTGACCACGAACGTCGGGCGTGTGCGGCGACGGGTTCGGGGTGGCCCCCATGGTGTTGGGTTTCGTCCCGGATTTTGACCGTGCTGGCGACGTTCGGGCTCGTGGACTTTGGGATCACGGGTGCGGGTGTCGCGCCCGCGCAGATACTTCGAGGACCAGGCGTAGAACTGTCTCGATCCGTGCGGTTGGGCCGGTCGCCCGGTTGCTGAGGTCGCCGGCGAGGTTGGGGTTGATGAACCGACGCTGGGGATCTGGGTGAGGGGGCTCCGAATCGTGGCGTACCGAATCACAGTCGCGCTCATTTCTGTCGTGCAGTCCTGGTTCAGGCGGCGCGGATGGTTGGTTGGCCGTGCGGTTTGGAGTGTGGCTTCGAGGTGAGGGTGCGTCCGTCGGGGGTGGTGAACTCTGCGTCGGCGTTGGCGAGGAGGCGGATCTGCCAGTTTT
>JANOKQ010000476.1:0-3048 GCA_031419375.1 Acidimicrobiaceae bacterium | reverse complement strand
CTGGTCGAGGGCGAGTCCGTCGAGGCTCACGCGACTGCCGCCGCCAGCCTTGCCGCTGCTGTCGATGCCGAAGTCCGGCAGCGGCTCGTCCGTACCGGCACCGTGTTGCTGCCATCACGGTCGGGGCGACGCACGGTGGTGCAGGCGTGGTTGCACTCGCTGTGCGCAGCCGATCCCACACTGCCACGCGGCCTAGATCCCGCCAAGGTCTCTGCCTTCGCGACGCACCTCGAAGTGTGGATCGCCAGCGGTGCCGCGTCCGCTACTCGCGCCGGTCTGGTCCTGCGCGTCTACGAACCTGCGGACGAAACGGACGGGCAGTGGACGATCGAGTTGTTGGTGCAAGACGCCGACGACCCGAGCATGATCGTGCCGATCAGCGACGTCTGGGAGGGCAACTCGCTGTTCGGTGCCGAGGCCATCCACGAGGTGGTCACCCAGCTCGGCAAGATGGCCCGGGTCGCACCCGAAATGTCGAGCCTGCTCGACGAGGCGTTGCCAACCCACATCGCGCTCTCCACCGACACGCTGCTCGCGTTCGCCTCCGAGCACGTCGAGGCGCTCGCCGATGTCGGCGTTGCGGTGCTGTTGCCGGCATGGTGGACCCGTCGCGGCCGGTTGGGTCTGCGCGCCAAGGCGAAATCAAAATCGACCGGGCCGCAGGGTGTGGTCACCGAGTCGGGTTTCGGTTTGGAACAGCTCGTCTCGTTCACCTGGGAGGCGGCGCTCGGCGGGCACAAGCTCACCACGGCCGAGCTGGCCATGTTGCAGCGTTCCGCGGAAGCCAAGCAGCATCTGGTCCGCCTGCGTGGCGAGTGGGTGCAGATCGACCCGGCCGAGGTGGCCGCGCTGATCGCTCATTCCGGCACCCGTGGTGAGGTGCGGGTGGCCGATCTGTTGCGCGCCGGGCTCGGCCTTGACTCGCTCGGTGCGTCCGACGATGTGCACGTCGATGGGGTGATCGCATCAGGCTGGTTGGGTGTGCTCCTCGATGATGCGCTGCACACCACGATCACCCCGGTGACCACTCCGGATGATTTCGAGGGGGTGCTGCGGCCGTATCAACAGCGCGGTGTGGCCTGGCTGGCGTTCCTCGGACGGCTCGGCATGGGGGCGTGCCTGGCTGACGACATGGGCCTTGGCAAGACCGCTCAGCTGATCGCCACGATGCTCGTTGACCGCGCCACCGGACCGACGTTGGTGATCAGCCCGGTGTCGGTGCTCGGCAACTGGGAGCGAGAGTTGAAACGTTTCGCACCCACGTTGTCGGTGATGGTGCATCACGGCAGCGACCGCCACTCCGACAGCGAGTCCACGTTCGAAGAGCGGGCGATGGGCCACGATGTGGTGCTCACCACCTACTCGCTCGTCGCCCGCGACATCGACCATCTCGGCGGCGTGGCGTGGGGCCGCATTGCGCTCGACGAAGCGCAACAGGTGAAGAACCCCGGCACCGCGCAGACCAAGGCGGTAGCGCAACTGCACGCTCACCGGCGGGTCGCGCTCACCGGCACCCCGGTCGAGAACCGGCTGGCCGAGCTGTGGTCGCTGATGCACGTGCTCAACCCGGGCCTGCTCGGCACGCTGAGCTCGTTCACGAAGCGGTTCTCCGGCCCCATCGAACGTGAACACGACGACGATGCGGCCGCCCTGTTGAAGCGCGTCACCGGTCCGTTCATCCTGCGCCGGTTGAAGAGCGACCGCTCGATCATCGACGACCTGCCCGACAAGATCGAACAGACCGAGCATTGTGCGCTCACCCGCGAGCAGGCCACGCTGTATCAGGCCGTTGTCGAGGAACTCCTCGCCGCCGTTGCCGAAGCCGCCGCCGATGGTGACGAGATGCGCAAACGCGGCCTGGTGCTGGCCGGGATCAGCAAGCTGAAACAGGTGTGCAATCACCCCGCCCACTTCCTCGGCGACGGCTCGACGCTCGGTGGCCGGTCGGGCAAGTTGATCCGCACCGAGGAGCTGCTCGATGAGATCGTCGATGTCGGCGACAAGGTTCTGTGCTTCACCCAGTACGCGAAGTGGGGCGAACTGCTGGTGAGCCACTTCACCCGCCGGTACGGCGCGACGCCGCTGTGGTTGCACGGCGGCACGCCACGCAACCAGCGCGACGAGATGGTCGCCGCATTCAACGATCCGGGCGGCCCGCAGATCTTCATGCTGTCACTGAAGGCCGGTGGCACCGGACTGAACCTCACCGCTGCGTCGCACGTGGTTCACCTCGACCGGTGGTGGAACCCGGCCGTGGAAGACCAGGCGACCGACCGCGCCTACCGCATCGGTCAGCGCCGCACCGTGCAGGTACACAAGCTCGTCTCCAGCGGGACGATCGAGGAGCGGATCGACGAGATGATCACCAACAAACGGGCCCTCGCCAAGAGGGTCGTCGGCTCCGGCGAGCAGTGGGTCACCGAGCTGAGCGTCGACGAGTTGCGCGATGCAATCTCACTTCGGGCGCAGGAGGTCGGGTCGTGAACAAGCGCGGTTGGGATGATCCGTGGCAGAAGTTCCCCGCGTCGAAACCGCTCAAGGCCGAGGGCGGGATCGCCACCAGCAAGCAGCGTGGAGCGATGGCGGAGTCGTGGTGGTCGAAGCGGTTCGTCGAGGTGCTGGAGTCGTATGGCCTGGGCACGCGGATGCAGCGCGGCCGCCGGTATGCGCGCAGCGGCCAAGTGCTGAGCGTCGATGTCACGCCGGGGATGCTGGTGTCGCAGGTGCAGGGTTCGCGGCGCACGCCGTACGTGGTGACCGTGCGGAGCGATCAGCCGACCGAAGCGCAGTGGAAGCGCCTCGACACGGCGCTGCGAGCGCAGGTGCGTTTCGCGGCGCGCTTGTTGGCCGGCGAGGTGCCACCGGAGCTGGAGACGGCGTGCGCCGACGCCGGGATCACGCTGTTTCCCAGTACGTGGAAGTCGGTGAAGGCCACATGCAGCTGCCCAGACTACGAGAACCCGTGCAAGCACATCGCCGCCGTACTGTACGTGTTCGCCGACCAGCTCGACAGCGACCCATGGCTCCTCCTGGCATGGAGGGGCCGCA
>JANOKQ010000475.1:0-1531 GCA_031419375.1 Acidimicrobiaceae bacterium | reverse complement strand
GAACCGCACCCGTCGTCCCTCGAAGCGGGTTTCGCGCCGTGTAAAGGCGCTGTCGGGGAGCTTGGGGTTGCCGCGCTGGTAGGTGATGAACGAGATGTTCTGCGCGGTGAGCCAGGCGAACAGGCCGCCGTCATAGCCGCCCCGATCGAAGATCACGGTGAAGGCCCGATCGCCGATGACGTCGCGGATCGCCTCGACGATGCGGGGCATGGCCTTGGCCAGGTTCGTCGAGATCTCCTCGGTCAAGAACAGCAACGGGCGGCCTTGGCCGTCGCCCACGAAGTAGCTCTCGATCCCGGGCAGGGGCATGCGCCGCTGGGAGTTCCATACTTCTTGCAGCTTTCGTTTCCCGGCGTAGGCCTTCATGTGGCCGTCGACGTACAGATACGCGGTGGCCACAATGCCGCCCTCCACCCACCGCCGGGCGAGACGCACGCCGAACTCGCCCGCCATGTTCTGGGAGACGAGCTCGGCCAGCTTGCGGCGCAGCGTCTTCACGCACGGCGCCCGACCCGATCCGACCATCGCCCCGAACTCGGCCCGGCGCAGGTGCTTGGCCGCCTCCAACGTCGTGCGCGACAACACCGTCATGAAGAACAGCGTGATCGTGGTGGCCCGCACCCCGAAGCGCTCCGATCGGGGCAGGCGGAACACGGAGCGGGCCACCTCCACCAGCCCAACGGCCGCCAACGCCGGGTAGTACAACGCGAGACCCATGTAACGGCCATGCACACCATCGCTCAGCACCGGCGGCGGATCGAACACTGCGGCGACACCGCCCGCAGCCAACCCAGACGCCTCGTCGCCGACACGAGCACTTCCATCAACGGATCCCTCACCGCCATCATCGCCAACACCTTCTTCTATGCGCGCATCGAGGGTCGTTCCCGCTCCGGGCTCGGCGCTGTCTGCGCCAGCGTCGCTCAACTCGAGCTGCACGCCGCGGTGCTCGGCAGCCAGCCGGCACACATACGACAGCGACAACGAAACACCCGTGCGCTCGGCCACCAAATCACGCAAACGCCAACCCGCAAGGTCCGAGGCGTGAGCAGCGATCAGCGCGATCACCTCGCCCGTCAGCTTGGAAGCACCCTTCGGCCCCCGCTTGGCCGGCACCACCGCCGCCATGCCCTCGCGCTCGAAACGGGCCACGAGTCGCCCCACCGTGTTGCGATGCACCTCGAAAGCGGCCGCGATATCGGTATCGCAGGCGAGCCCCGCCCGGCTGAGCGTCGCGATGCACGCCGCCTCCGCTTCCCGATCCGACGCGTCGAACACGTGAATCGCTATCGAGCCGAACAACACGCCCCGCACTCCGTCCGACTCGACAAGACGCAGATAACGCCCGATCGGCCTGCCCGGCGCGGGCGAGACATCCCACAACCGCTCCTGCCCACCAGAAGGATCGATGTCCGGCATACCTCAAGTGTACGCGACGGAACCCCCCGCCTCGCAGCAATGTGCACCAACAATTTCTAGAACACAAACCACCAGGTCAAGCACCCGATGTCCAGACGTCTGGATCTTGGTG
>JANOKQ010000474.1:0-1862 GCA_031419375.1 Acidimicrobiaceae bacterium | reverse complement strand
TGGAACCCATGGAAGCTCCTGACATTGGTCGCGGCGGGCGGAACCTTCAACGCGGCGCGGACCACTGTCCACGCCTCTCCTGGCTGATTGAGAAAGGTCACGGTGCCCACTGCCGTCCCGTCGGCCAGGGTGAGGTTGGCCTTGCCGACAACTTCTGCTGAGCTCGCCGACCTCGCTCCTGTCAGGAGAAATCCGACGATCGCGATAGTAAGTGCACTGATGAATGCGATGATGGGAACCGGCCGGAACCGTGGGGTATCGGAAGTACTTCCGATCGAGGATGCGGGGTGTGCTGTGCTCATGGTGTTGCTCCGTTCCGAGGTGGGTGGTAGATCCGGGCGTACACAGGGATGAAGGTTGCAAGAAGCAGCAGGTAGGCGGGGAAGGCAATGAGGAAGCGACCGCCGCTGGGAATCTCCTGCACGACGAACACGATCGGCACGCAGGCCAGTGCGGCGATGAGCACGAGAAGGAGCGCCGGCAATTGCCTTCGGTGCGCCCAGGCGATGCCACCCAACAGGAGCGTGGGCATCATCAAGATTCCGGCGGCGACCCCGAGAAGGATGGTCGAGAAACCGGCAACCGCCCTTGACGGTCGGCGCGCGATCGGACGCCAGTCGAGACTGCGTTTCGCCAGAACACTGCACAGAGCGATGACCGTTGGTATGCCAACGATGAAACTCGTCCCCGTAATGGTGAACTCGGGGTCTTCGGAGATGTAGCGCATCCAGAGACGTGCTGCGCCGCCCCAAGCCGCTCCGTAGAGGGCGGCACGTGCCAACGCTCCGAAGAGCGAGCCCTGATGTGAGTCACCTTTTACGTGCGGTGTGGCTGCTGGCCCGAGGGGCGTTGCCATCGTGTCCATTGATGTGATTCCTCTGTTCGACGTCGGGTCGTGTCTAGTGACGAATCGTTCGGCCACGAACTGTTGGAGCGTTGGAAGGATCAGGCTTCAGACCATCTGTGCCTCGTGCGCGGGCTTTCGGTTCATTTCGGCGTCAGGTTCTTGCGCGTTGTCGGCTGCTCCTCCGAAGCCGGACCGCGCTCAAGGGACGCGCACTGCCAGGTTCTCCGCGCAAAGACTGCTGCTGCCGCCAGTCCCGTCGCCAGCATCATGACGCTGACGGTGCTCTCCGCTCTGCTCAGTGCCGGTGCCGGGTTGATGGCGTGGTAGAGCACATGAGGCAACGTACCCACGGCGTAAATCCCCAGCGCGAACATCATCAGCATTCGCCTTCCGAGGATCGCGGCAACGGCGACCGCGACGCCCACAGCCAGAAATCCCGCTCCTGCGTCGCTGGCGAGGTGAGCGTTGTACGGCGGTTCCGCCGCTACGAGCATCGGACCAACTCCCGGGAAGTGGTCGAACCAGTGCTTCGGTGCGACGACCGCCCACGCGCCGGTGACGAGCTGTGGAACGGCGATTGCCAGGATCGATCCCAGCCGCACCCAGCGGGGCACATCCTGCGCATCGTGGAAGGGTGATTCCATACATCGAGGGTACGGTTGGGTGGTCTGGTGCGAAAGTCCACTTCAGGCGTCCAGGCCCAGTCCACTTTACGGAGGTCAGGCAACTTTGCGCACTCTTCTGCTGGAACTCGACACTGCGCCGGGCCTCGGACGGCGGGCCTCGGTTGAGCAGGCGTTGCGACGTGCCATCAGGTCGGGTCAGCTTCACGAGGGCACGCGTCTGCCGTCGACCCGCACGCTCGCTCACGATCTCGGATTGGCACGAGCGACGGTGGTCGCCGCCTACGACCAACTCGTCGCGGAGGGTTACCTGATCGCCAGCCACGGATCCGGGACTGCAGTCGGCTCCGCGCATCAGTCGAAGCAGGCGCCTCGGCGGCGTTCCGGCGGGC
>JANOKQ010000473.1:0-9186 GCA_031419375.1 Acidimicrobiaceae bacterium | reverse complement strand
CGCGACATTCGTGGTGATCTTCTCGGTCTGTCCGCGCCGCCGCCAGCCTGGCGCCCGGTGGGTAGCGGCGGGCGCCGCGGTCACCATGGTGGGCTTCGCAGTCGTGTCCGTCGCTCTCCGCGCGTACCTCGGCGCAAGCGGCTCGTTCGGCGACACGTACGGCCCGCTGGCCGGTCAGATCGGGGCGTTGTTGTGGGCGTACGGCATCGCCATATCAGTGTTCCTCGGAGTTGCGGTGTCCGCCCAGATCGAAGCGGTCAGCGGCGGTGCCGCCGACCCGCGCGACGCCGACAAGGTCGAGCTCGGCGAACCCGACACGGCGTCGGTGCCGTATGGCGCGGCACTGGTGTTTTCCGAAGCCGATGCCCACCACGATCACCGCAACGTCGTCACACGAACCAAAACCAAACCAAAGGAGATCGAACGATGAGCGCAGAAATCGCTGTAGTTGTCAACAGTCGCAAGGTTGACAAATCGACGATGAGCGCGCTGAAGGCCGCCATCGCCGAGCATGAACTCAGCAAGGTTGCGTGGTACTCGATCGAGCATGGATCGGACGGCGCGAAAGCAGCGGCCAAGGCGGTCCGCCGAGGCGCCGAGGTCGTCATCGTGTGCGGAGGTGACGGCACGGTACGTGCAGCATCAGAGGCGCTCAGTGGTACCAAGAGCGTACTTGCCGTGGTTCCTGCGGGCACCGCCAACCTGTTCGCCACGGGGTTGAAGTTGCCGAGCGATCCCGCCGACGTGATCGCTGCGGTTGTCGCCGGAGCGAGCATCCGCCTCGATAACGGCACGTGCAACGGGCAGACCTTCAATGTCATGGCCGGTAGCGGTTTCGATGCCGCGATGATTGCTGATGCCGAAGACGGCAAGGAACGCTGGGGGACCCTCGCCTACGTGAAGTCGGGCATCCGCGAAGCGCGGGCGCGCGAGCCGTTCGTGGCCACCGTGCGCGTTGATGGCGACACGTTGTTCGAAGGAGAAGCCACCTGTGTGCTGGTGGCGAACATCGGCTCGCTCAAGGCCGGCGTCGAAGCGATGCCCAACGCGTCGCCTGTGGATGGGCTCTTGGACGTCGCCGTCATCACGGCCAACGGCGCTCGGGAGTGGGCGTCGTTGATGGTCAGCGCGTTGCGGCATCGACAGCAGTCGTCGAGCCACGCGCTCCTCAGCCAGGGCGAGCGGATCAGCGTGAAGTTCGACGAAAAGCACCGCTTCGAACTCGACGGCGGCTGCAAGGGCATGGCGAAGAAGCTCGACTTCGTAGTGATTCGCCAGGCGCTGCGCGTGTGCGTCGCGTCACCTGCATCGCCGAACTGAGCGCGGTGCGGGCCAGTGCTCCGGGCCCGGGGTCATGCGGGAAAATCGCTCGCCGGAAGGGTGAGGGTGCGAAACCCTTGCCGCTGCTGGGCAACGCGCACGACACCGATCACGCTCGCCGCAACCGGCACCGCAGCGAATGCGCCAATCAGGCCGGCCACTTGGATGCCGACAGAGATGCTGGCTAGCACGGCCAGCGGATGGATCTTGAGGAATCGGCCGTAGATCATCGGTGCGAGCACGTCGTTATCGAGTTGCTGTACGACGAGCGCCGACACGGCAACGATGATCGCCGGCGTGGTGCCGGCGCTGACCAGCGTCACTCCAACGGCGACCAGCCCGGCGCCGACCGCTCCGACGAACGGCACGAACGCGCCGATGAAGGTGAGCAGCCCAAGCACGATCGCCAGATCGCCGCCCACCAACGCGACGGTGATGGCGATGGCGATCCCTTCGACAAAGCCGAGCACGGCCGCCCCACGCACATACCCCGCCAACGCATTGCCGATGGCGCTGAACATCTCCCGTGCCTCATCGCGGCGGTCCGCGGCGAGGTGGCGGACCGCCCAGTCGATCATCATCGAACCGTCGCGCAGGAAGAAGAAGGTCGCCACGATCGTGAACAACAGCGAGGCGACGAACGTGCCGAGCGCCTGAGCGCCGGTGATCAGCGAATCGGACGACGTCCCGTCGACCCCGCCGAAGTCGTCGCGCAAGCGCTGCACATCGCTCCCATCGAAGCCGAATGGGCGTTCGTCGGCCACCCATCGCTGCAGCCGGTCGGCCGCCTCGCCGAGTTGGTCGCCGAGCATGCGTGTCTGGTCGATCAACGCCGGCACAATCAGGAGGCCGACGAGGACAAGCAGCCCGAGAAAACTCAGTAGCGTGAGCGCTGAGGCGAGAGATTTGGACAGGCCGACTCGTTCGATCGTGCCGCGCACCGGGGCGAGTATGACGCAAATCAAGATCGCGATGAACAGTGGGAGCACCACCTCGCGGATTCGCCACAGAAACCAGCCGACGATCACTGCGACGAAAACTATCCCGACTAGATGCCAGCACTGACGCCCCCAACGAGACAAGGTGCGGTTGGCGCTCATCGCAGGTGATACCCGCTTGCGCGAGAGATCAAACACGCGCCAACGATGATGTTTGCACGGAATCGGCTGACATCATCGTTCGGCATGTACGAGTGCCGCAGCGCTCACCGCTTGAACCTGGCCGGTGACTAGTCGACTTCGTACGTGGTGGTCTGGCTAGTGATGCGTGGTACCAGCAATGCGGCGAGGACCACGACGACGGCGAGGACGAACGAGATCCAGGCGAAGTTCGATTCAAGGCCGAGCCGGTTGGCGAAGCGGTCCGATTCGATTGCTCCGACAAAGGAGCCGATGCCCAACAAGACACCGAAGAACATTGCCGCGCCGCGTGACGCAGCCGCTGCAGCGAGCAGCAGTACCGCCCCGACACCGATCTCAATCAAGCCGAGCAACGTGGTGTGCTGGAATCCGACGACATCAACAACTGGGTCCGACAGCGATCCGTCGAAACCACCTCTGGTCACAGCGATCAGCCCGACGACGGCGAAAACGATACCGACTGCTCCACACACTGCCGAGTCGAACGCCCAACGCCGAGCGGTCGCCCTGGTGCGTCGCTCAACGGCCGGCTCGGCCGCCACGACGTAGCGGTCGTGGACCGGTACTTCCTGCACGACCGTTGTCTGGAGCCGCGGATCGTTCGGGTAGGGGGGATCGTTCGGGTAGGGGGGATCGCTCGCGTACGGAGCCTCGTCACGAAGGTACATAGGTTCACCGCTACTGCTGGGCGGCGGAAGCGGAGGTAAATCTGGGACGGGTTGGCGGTCTGGGGAGGGTTGGTGACTCATGCGGAGGTTCTCCTGCGTAGATCTGGAAATGGGGTCTGAAATGGGGATCGGGGGATCCGGTGGGTCGGGGATTCAGTCGCGTTAGTGGCGGGCGGTGTGCCGACCATTTGCGGCCCGGTACACCAACAGTGCGACGATCGAACCAATGATCGAGCCGATGATTCCGGAGGCCTGGAACGCCCCGTTGTCGCCGTCGTTGCGGAACAGCACATATCCGATGAACCCGCCGATGAATGAGCCGATGATGCCCAAGACAAGCGTGGCTCCAACGGTCATTGAGTCGTCACCCGGTACGACAGCTCGCGCGACAAATCCACCGATCAATCCAACGATGAGGAGGAAGAGAATGAAACCAATCATGAAAAGCTCCTTTGCTTACGGTACCGTTTGGCGGCGACCGGATGACGTCTGTCACGGTTGCTGTATCCGCAGTCGCGTTCGAGTAAACCTGATCGATTGTTGAGTCTTGTGACGGTCCGCAGGGCCTGAGCCGAACGGCGGCTACACCGTGGCGCTGCGACGGAGTGGCGCTGCTAGCGGGCGCGGCGCCCGGTGATGGTCACCGACCGGCGGGGCGCCAGCGCGCGAATCGCCACAACCTTGCGGCGGATGACCAGCACTGCGACATCGTCGAGCGCGGTTCGCAACCGCAGGTCGTCGTATCGCCGCAGGATGTTGTCGATCGTGGCGTCGGCGGAGTCGACGACGCTTCGAGTCACCAAGGCCATGAGCTCGTCGGCGGTGAGGCGCGGCACGGCGTTCTCCGACAGGCCATCGGTGTACATCACCACGGTGTCGCCGGGAGCGATCTCGACGGTCGTGGTGACGCTGCGGGAGTCCCGCGAGAAACCGAGGAGCTGCCCCGTCGTGCCGATCTCCGTCGATGGTGCGCCGCTAGCCGGGATCATGATCGGGTGCGGGTGGCCGGCAAGTGCCAGGTGCAGCTGGGCCGGGGCGTTACCGGGGGCAGCCTCGAGACGGGCATGAACTGCGGTGACGAAGCGGCCGTCGTCGGCGTTGTCGAGCACCGCTTGGTTCGCCCAGCGCAGCACCACCGCTGGGTCGGCGAGGTGTTGCGCGGCAGCGGTCATCGTGTGGCGGACGAGACCGGTGACCACTGCCGCTTCGATGTCGTGTCCGCAGACGTCGCCGATGAAGATGCTGTAGGACCCGTCGCCACGCTGGGCGATGTCGTAGAAATCGCCGCCGACGTCCATGTCGATTCCCGCCGCCCGGTACCGCACCGAGAACTCGAACCCGTCGGCATCGGGGACCTCGGTCGGCAACAGGCTCGCCTGCAACCGCGACGCGATGTGGCGGAGTCGTTGCTCGGATCGACGTAGGTCGGTGATCTCGAGTGCAGCAACCCCCACGCCGAGCAACTCGCCGCCGGGGTTCTTCACGGGATAGAAACCCTCCAACCAGTGCCGTTGCACCCCTGGCATTGCTTGCGTGGTGCCGATGACCTCGACGTCACGCACAGCCGTCCGTGTGGCGACCACATCGGCGAACATGCGATCAAGGGTGGGCGCGAGATCAGGCACCACCTCGAAGATCGTGCGACCGATCGTGGCGTCGGCGGGAACACCGTTCAGATCGGCCAGCGAGCGGTTGATCCGCCGATAGCGACCGTCGAGATCGAAGTACGCGAGACCGATCGGCGATTCCTCGATGAGGGTGTCCAACAGTGCCGTGGCCTCGCCCAACTCGGCAGCCACACGAGTTGGCTCCGTCACATCGACCACAGTTGCCCCGATCGCTAGCAGTGCCCCATCGGGCGCACGGACGGGGAAGATCGACAGCAATGAGTGCCGCTTCTCGGAGGCGTTCCCTCGATCGCTCGTGATCGGCATCTGGGTGATTGCATCGCCGGCGGCAGCGCGGTGCAACATGGCGACGAAGCGGTCGGCCGACGGGGGAGGCAAGATGTCGGCAACGGTGCACCCGATGTGGTCGGCGATGCTGCGGCCGTTGCGCATGGCGAGGGTTTCGTTGATGTGCACGAACCTCATCTCCCGGTCGAACACCGCCACCCCCACGGGTGCTGCACCGATCACGGCGCGGAACAACGTGGCCGCCTGTTCGAGCCGTTCGGCCGCCGCAGCATTGTCCAGACGCAACTGCCGCTCGATGTCGAGCAGTTCGTCGCGCTCTGCTGCCCACGCTCGGGTTCGACTGAGCACCCACGATGCCGCGCCAAGCAGCAAGAATCCGGCCACCAGGGTTGTGGCCAACAATGCCAGGAACGACCGGTTGCTTGCTGCCTCGGCTCGTTCGGAACCGCGGTCGATCGTTGCAACGAGATCGGCATGGTCGGCGCGCACCACTTCGAGCAGTCGTTTCCCACTACCCTCGGCCACAGAATCCTGGGCTGCGCCAAGGTCCACCCGGGCTTCGCTGATACGCGGTTCGGCCGCTTGTCGTTGCCAATCCGCCAGGCTCGAGCGGACCACCTCGATCCGGGCGACCACCTCCGCCTCTCCACCGAAGATCTCGTGGAGCGCATCGAAGGCGCGGTCGGCCTCGGTCCGTCCCGACAGGTACGGAGCGAGGAACGTCTCGTCGCCGGTGAGGATGAAACCGCGCTGACCGGTCTCCTGATCGATCACGGCCGTCAGCAACTCGCGTGCCGCGATCTGGCCCGGCTCCCACAGCTCGTCGGCTTCGCGAACCGCTCGGGTCCTGGCGAGCAGTGCAACGGTCACGGCGATCACGGCGGCGAGAAAGACGAGCGCGAGAATGGCGTAGGCCCGGCGGTACCGCCGTTGCAGGTTGCCAGCGCCCCCGGCAGGTCGGGCCACGTCAATGCTCCGTCGTCTCGTGGCTCACCAACGGCAAGCGCGAACGCTGCCCGGCGAGCTGGGCAGTCAGGCGAGTCTGGCAGGTTCGGATGCCCCAACGTCAACGAGCGTACTTTGCGCCAGAACGGCGCTAGGGTCGGTCGTCTGGACGCGCCGAGCCGGGCATGTTCATGAGTGATGAGATGAGTCGTCGTGGCCACAGGTAACCAAACGCCATCGCCGGACGCTGGACGGCGTGCTTCGTGAGCAGTTCGAGGAGCGCCAAACGCCAGCTCGAAAAGGCTCGACAAGAACGTCAGGCGATGAAACGCAATCGCAAGATTCAGCGTGGATTGGCCGGTGAGAGCACCGATGCTGACGCAGCCGATGGCGAGGCGCCGCCGCTGCCCGAGGGAGCGCCCACCACACAAGCGGCAGTTCTCGCCGCACTCGCCGCACTGCACGACTCCTTCGAGAACGAAAAGCTCGACTTCGACGAGTTCGAGGTGGCCAAGGCGGAGCTGATCGGTCGTCTCCATGTCGACTGACCGGAGCACCGGCGCTTCGTCTGGCGGGTTGACTGAGCAGCGGTTGGTGGCGGTCCTGCAAGCCATCCGAACTTCCGAGGACGCGGATGAGTTGGCCGACAACGCCAGCCTTGCCGCCGCACTTGGCTGGAGCCTTGAGGACGTCGCCGCATGTCTGGAGGGGGCAAAGGAACAGGCGCTCATCTGGGGCCACCGCGGTGGTACCAAACCCGGCCCCTGGTTCAGCGAACTCGAGGTGACGGTGCAGGGCAAGCGGTACCTGGCGAGTGCCGTCGGCTGACCCCTGCGCTTGACAAGGTCATGGATCCGAGCGACTACCTTGCTGCCTGCGCGGCGGCATTTGCAGGTGGGGTGATGAACTCGCTCGTCGGTGGCGGAACCTTGGTGACGTTCCCGACGTTGCTGGCCTTGGGCGTGCCGCCGGTCTCGGCCAACGTCACCAACACGGTTGCGTTGTGCCCTGGCTACTTCAGTGGCGCGTACGCACAACGCGGCGCGCTCGTCGGACAGCGAGCGCGGCTGCGTGGGCTGATCGTGCTGTCGGCCCTCGGTGGGCTGGCCGGCGCCGGGTTGCTGGTCGTCACCAGCGACCGGGTGCTCACCAACCTGGTGCCGGTACTGCTCGCCCTGGCCACGTTGCTGTTGGCTGCCTCGCCGCGCCTGAAGGCCGCCTTCGGTCACACCCCCACCGACGATGGCGTACCGATGCGCGATCCACGGTGGCTGCCGTTCTCGGTCGGACTCGTGGCGGTGTACGGGGGGTTCTTCGGTGCGGGCATCGGGGTGATGCTGCTGGCCGTGCTGAGCATTGGCATCCACCAGACGCTCGACCGCTCGAACGCCCTGAAGCAGGTGCTGTCGTTGGTGATCAACCTCACCGCGGCGGCGCTGTTCGTACTGTCCGGGAAGGTGTGGTGGGGTCTCGCCGGTGCCATGTCGGTGGGCGCGGTGCTCGGTGGGCTCCTCGGGGGACGCCTCGTCGGCCGTCTCGAGCCGGAACGGTTCCGTGTGGTGGTGGTCGCCATCGGCGCAGTGCTCACGGTCGTCTATGCGATCCGAGCGTGGGTTCCGCGCTAGTCAGTTTTGGGCCAGACATCCGCGCTAGACATGGGCATGCCCGATATCCGGACCCCCGCAGCTTCCACCGGCACGATCGACGCCGGCGAGGTCCTCGCCGATCTGGCCACGTTGGTGTCTGCGGAATCGCCATCGCATGACCTCAGCGCGATCACGAACTGTGCCCAGGTGCTCGCCCGGATCATCGAGCGGCGGCTCGGGTCGGCCCCGGAACTGGTGGACGGCGAGGCCGGTCCCCATGTTCACTGGCGCGGCAGCGATCGGCCGTCGGTGCTGGTGCTCGGGCATCACGACACGGTCTTCGCGCTCGGCACGCTTGCCACACGACCGTTTGCGGTGACAGGTGGCCGAGCGACCGGTCCTGGCGTGTTCGACATGAAGGCCGGCATCGTGCAGGCGATCCACGCCGTGGCATCGTTGCCCGATCGCGCTGGTGTCGAGTTGCTGTTCACTGCCGATGAAGAGGTCGGGTCGAAGTCGTCGCGGGATCTGCTCGAAGCACGCGCTCGCGCCTGCGGTCGGGTGCTGGTGCTCGAGCCGAGCGCCGACGGCGGTGCGCTGAAAACTGCCCGCAAGGGTGTCGGTACGTTCGAACTGGTGATCACGGGGCGAGCGGCCCACGCTGGCCTCGAACCCGAAAAAGGCATCAACAGCGTTGTGGCCGCAGCTGCTCTCATCACCCAGGTCGCCGCGTTCGGCGACCCGGTCCACGCGACGACGGTGACCCCGACGATGGTGTCGGGGGGGACGGCGGAAAACGTCGTGCCCGCCCAGACGCGGGTCAAGGTCGATGTGCGCGTGGTCGAGCCGGAGGAAAAGGCACGCGTCGAGGCGCTGATGGCGGGGTTGCAGTCGACGGTGCCCGGAGCGACGGTGACCGTACTCGGGGGCATCGACCGTCCGCCGATGCACGCCTCCGCGTCGGCCGGACTGTTCCCCATCGCACGCGACGCAGCGCGCTGCGTCGGCATCGGCGAGGTGGATGGCGTCGGGGTTGGCGGCGGTAGCGATGGCAACTTCACCGCCGCAATCGGCATCCCCACACTCGACGGGCTCGGTGCCGTGGGCGGCGGGGCACACGCCGATCACGAGTGGGTCGACATCGACACGATGGTGCCGCGGGCGCGTCTGCTGGCCGAGCTGATCGTCCGGCTTACCAGCTGAGATCGGTTCGATCAGCTTTCGAGCTCGAACACGGGAGCGTCCGTCAGGTATGCCATCGCGGTGGCGGTGTCGAGCGGCTGGGAGAAGTAGTAGCCCTGGGCGTGATGGCAGCCGAGGTCGCGTAGCTCGCGCATCTGCTCCACCGTCTCGACCCCTTCGGCGATCGGGGCGAAGCCCAACTCTCGGGTGAGCGACAAGATCAGCCGCATCAGCTTCTGTTCACCGTGCACCAAGCTGCGGTCGATCTTGACGTAGTCGGCCGGGAACTGCTTCAGCATCGACAGGTTCGAGTAGCCGGTCCCGAAATCGTCGATCGCGAAGCGCACCCCGAGCTGTCGCAGCGTTTCGAGGCGCGGGCGAGCCCGTGACAGCTCTTCCATCACCACCTCCTCGGTGATCTCGAGGCTCA
>JANOKQ010000472.1:0-6144 GCA_031419375.1 Acidimicrobiaceae bacterium | reverse complement strand
GCTCGAAATCAATGAGCGACTCCACATTCATGGGTGAACCTCCCGGACCGGGCAGGCAGGCGAAGGCTCCGTCCGATGGTCGTTGCGGTATTCGACGAGGAACAGGGTGGCGTCATCTCGCAGACCGGCTCCGACATGAGCGACAACGCTGGCGGCGAGTCGGCGAATGCTCTCGGCGACCGAGACCCGGTCCAGCGTGGCCCGAACGAGAAAATCGGCGAGCCGGTCAGATCCGAACAGGGTGCCGTCTGGTGATCGTGACTCGGTGACGCCGTCGGAGTAGAACAGCACACGATCTCCCCGCTGCAGCGGCTCGACGGCAATCTCGACGACTGGGCCGCCGAGCCCCATCGGCATCGAAGGTCGACAGGCCAGTTCCCCGACGAACGATCCGTTGCGCACCAGTAGCGGTAGGACATGACCGGCGTTCAACCACGACAGGCGGCCGTTGCCGACATCGAGCGAAGCGATCTGGCCGGTCACGTAGAAGGACTGACCGAACTGCTCGGCGATGCGCCGATCGGCCTGGTAGTAGGCCTGCTCGAGAGTTTGGCCCTCTCGGCGTGCGTTACGCAGCGCGTTGATCGCAGCTGATGCCATCAGCACTGCGGGAAGTCCGTGGCCGGTGGCGTCGATGATCGCCATGTCGAGTTGACCGGGGTTGACGGCGTAGTCAAACGAGTCGCCGCCGATCGAGTATGCAGGTTCGAGGATTCCGCTGACGGCGATCTCCGTACCGGCATAGGACAGTGGTGGGAGGAGGTCCCATTGCGCCTCGGCCGCTTCGGAGAGGGGTTGCGTCCGTCTGGCGCGAAGCAGCACGTCGGTGTACCGCCGACCGCTGACCAGCATGAGGACCATCATCCATACGACATCTGCGATATCGGCCGATGCCGGCGAGACGGAGACTTCATCGAAGGTCAACTCGAGCAGGCCAATCCGCTCGCTGCCCTCCGACAACGGCAACCACATCACGCTCGGCCCCTCGCCCTGTTCCGACGGCTCACCGGTCGCGAAGGCGCGACCGGCCATCGTTCCTTCGAGCAGCACTTCCTCGCCAATGGGACCGTCAGCGCCGAGTTCGCGGATGCAACGTAGCCCGTAGTCCACAACGAACAAGCGACCGGATCGCGCACCCAACACCTCGGCGGCCATGGATGCGAGAACACCGAGCGATCCGGGTTGCGCGATCAATGACCGGCGCATGAACGCTGCGCCGGCACGACCGTCCGCGGCCGAAGCATCCGCACGTCCGACAGAAACCGTCTCCTCGCGGACCTCGCGTTCCATCACACCTCCTACGACACCCGCACGGTACCCAGCAACCTCACCAATGATCCTTCGCGGGTCACGTCCCACCGATCCTGTCGACACCTTCGTTTTGTTGCAGGTGACGCTCGAAGAAGCGTGCGAGCACGTCGTAGGCCTCTTTCGACTCTGGCATCGCGGGGTTGTACGGGAAGCAGTGCCACAGCCCCTCCCACACGTGGAGCTCTGTGGGAACCCCGGCCCGATCGAGCGCGCGGTGGGTCAGGACGACGTCGCTCAGGTCGAACGACCGTGTGCCGCTCAGGAGCAGCGAGGGCGGGAACCCGGCGAGAATCTCGGGCGAGTGGAGTGGCGTGACGCGCGGGTCGAGCGGGTCGGCATCGCCGAGATATCCGGCGCGCCATCCACCTGGCCGTTCGTCGGGATCCGGTGCCGGATCCCCCATCGCCACTGTCCCGAGGTAGTGCGCATCTCCAACACCCCCAGCGCCGGCACTGCACATCGCCACCGCCCCCGGGCGGGGGAGGCCGACATCGGCGAACCAGGCCAACGACTGCGCCGCCAGCATGCCTCCGGCCGAGTATCCGAAGATGCCGATCGCTGCAGGGTCGTGTCGCTCGAGCAGCGTCCGGTAGACGGCGGCCACGTCCTCGCTGGCGGCAGGGAACCGATGCTCGTACGCCTGGCGATAGTCGACGCACACGATTTCGACCCCCATCACCACGCTCAACGGAATCGACTCGACCAGACCGCACGCTTCGGCACCCCCGACGAACGCTCCACCGTGGAGGTTGATCAGCACACGGCCTTGATCGACGCTGGGCACGCCGCCCGCTGGGGTGACGACCTCGACCCGTACGCCACCGAGCTCGGTCTCCTCGACGTCGACCGGGTAGGTGCGACGTGCGAATTTGGCGAGCGCCCTGTGCAGCGAGGCCATCTCACCCCGAAAGGTGTCGACCACCGACCGGTACTCGGCTTCGCCCGCGAACGGACCCTGTAGCGAGGAGAGTGCCGACATCGGGCGCCGCTTGCGGGCGATGAACGCAGCGGCCGCCTCGGCGCTCAGCGCCGGCGAAAGCGGCAGCTGGAATGGTCCGACATCGACCGCGCCGTCGACCGCACCGGCTTCGCCGGGGGGCAGCGGTCTCGGCTCGGCAGTCATGCCCGAAGGTTAGGAACCGGCGAGGCCGCCGCCGTTATCCGCCCACCTAACGCGTGTTAGGCTGGAGAACTCGTGCTGGGCGTTCTGGGCTTAGCGTGCGAGATGCTGAGAGGGACGACCGATGACTGAAGGTTCTGTTGGTTCAGGAGGTTCGAGCGACGACGCCCGGATCGTGTCGTGGCTGGAGGGGCTACTCGGCGGCACGGTGACATCGTGGTCGCGGCAGCCGCGATGGCGCCCGATGTGGTTCGTCGACATCGAGCGCAACGGTGCGGTCGATCGAGTGGTGGTGCGCGGCGAGCGCTCGGACGCGGTGCTGCAGTTCCCGCTCGATCACGAGATGCGCTTCCAGAAGGTGCTGGAAGATCATGGGATCCGGGTGCCAAAGGTCTACGGCTGGTGCGACGAGCCGCGGGCGTATGCGATGGAGGCGCTGCCCGGGAAACCGGACTTCGCCGGCGTGAGCCCCGCTGATCGTGCGGTGATCGTGGACGAATACCTGCAAGAGTTGGTACGGATCCATGCGTTGCCGATCGAGCCGTTCGTCGCGGCCGGCATCGTGCGCGGCGACTCGCCGGCCGACGCGGCACACGTCGGGGCTCGCCAGTACGTGCGGGTGTTTCGCGCCAACAAGGTGCGCCCCGATCCGTTGATGGAGTTCGTGCTCGGTTGGCTAAAGCGGCATCCGTTAACGCCGTCGGATCGTGAGACACCGGTGGTATGGGACTCGGGCCAGTTCCATCACGAGCACGGCCACTTCACGTCGGTGATGGACGTCGAGATCGGCCATCTGGGCGATCCGATGATGGACCTGGCCGCGTGGCGGATGCGTGAGACAGTGATCCCGTTCGGCGACTTCAAGAAACTTTACGCCCGCTATGGCGAGCTGACGGGCAAGCCGGTCGACATGGCCGCGATCCAGTATCACCATCTGTTCTTCACATTGACCAACGCCTTGGCGTTCCATCGGCCGCTGGCCGAGCCCATCCCGGCCACCGACTACATGACCTACGCGCACTGGGTGAGCGAGACCAATCTGCACACGATCGAAACGATGGCCGAGTACCTCGGCATCGAGCTAGAGGACGTGCCGGTCCCTGACATGGCCTCGTCGCCGGTGTTGGCGCCTCACGCGCACCTGTCGCGGTCGCTCGGTGCAATTGAGGTTGACGATCCGTTCGTCAAGTACCAGGTGCGGATCGCGTTCCGGCTGGCGCGCCACCTCCAGCGATTCGACGAGATCGGTGCCGAAGTGGTGGACGAAGACCGAGCCGACGTTGCAGCGTTGATCGGCGGCCGGGCGTCGGCCGACTGGGACGAGTGCGAGGCCGAGCTCGAGCGCTTCGTTCTCGCCGACGACGGAGTGCACGATCGCGAACTCGTGGTGCTGTTCAACCGGCGGTGGCGGCGCTACAAGGCGCTGGTGGGCCCGGTCGGTTCGGCGATGGCCGCCCACCACGTCATGCAACCGTTCGGCCTTTCGCTGCTCGGCTGAACAACACAATCAGCCAACTACCGTTCAGTACCGTGGCACGGACGGACACACGCGAAGAGGTCATGGCAACCAGCGCTCGATTGTTCGCAGAGCGGGGCTTCGCCGGCACCACGATGCGCGCCATCGCCGACGAGTGCGGCATCCAAGCCGCCAGCCTGTATCACCACTTCGGCTCCAAGGACGAACTCATTGCCGCGATCATGACCCGCAGCAGCACCCACGTCGTCGAGCTCTACGACCAGATCCACGCCGCCGGACTCGAACCCGTCGCCCGCTTCGAAGCCCTCATCCGGGCCACGCTGGAAAACTTCCACCACCACACCCACGAAGCTCAGATGTTCTACGACAACCCCGCCTACGTCGCCGCAGCACCCGGCCTCCAACGAGTGCGCGACGACGCCAAGGCCAACGACCGATTGTGGGTCGCCACCATCGACGACACCCTCGCCGCCGGCCAACTCCGGACCGACATCAAACCAGCGCGTCTCAAGGTGCTCCTACGCAACATGATCTGGTCGACCACCCGCGGCCTTCGGCGAGGCAAGGCCCCAACCGACATCGCCGACGAAGTCGTCGCCCTGCTCCTCCACGGCTGCCTCGACAACACCCAGCGCACCTCCACCACTATCTCGCCCACGCGAGTACAGCACCGACGCTGAACCCGGGCTTGAATCTGCGCTTGTGTTGGTGGTGGATCGCGCCGATAGCAATTGGTGAAGTTCGAGAGGTGGTCCTTTCAGCAGTTGCAGCGGCGGAACATGGTCGCGTCGGTGAGAGTGCGGGGTGCGCACAACATGGCGCGCCTGCTCAGTGCTGTGTTGCTCGGGATCGTGTTGGTCGTGGGGGTGGTCGGGACCGTCGGGCTGCTCTCGGCTGAGCAGGAGGTCGCTGATCTGGTCACCCGCGATATCCCAGCGTACGACCTCCTCGGCGGCGTGGACCGCTTCTTGCTCGAGGCTCAGCTCTCACTCGAACGGTCCCTCCAGTCCGACGATGCCGAGCAGCGCTATCTGGATCTCGAACGGTATGACCGCAACGTGGTCCGGGCACGCGAGGCATGGGACTCCTACGGTGACGTCGCAATCGGATCTCCCAGAGAACGGCAACTGTGGGCCGCGTACGAAACGGTCCGCGCCGCCTGGCTGGAAGTGGCGAATCAACTCGAGACGGCAGCCACAGGTGGTGCCAGTTTCGACGATCCTGCTGTCGCCGAGCTGCTCGCCACCTCCCGAGCCCGATTCGAGGTGCTCCGTGAGCAACCGTCGATGATCAACGAGGAGATCTACGCGTCCTCGGTACACGAGGAGGGCCCGCGTATCGCCGACGCCACCGAGGCGACACGGACGGTGCTGCTGGTGGTGGTCGTCGCCGGTCTACTGGTCGGCCTGGTGGTGAGCCGCACGACCATCCGGGCAAGTCACGCACAGCACCTGACGATCGAGAGTCGAAACCGGCAACGAGAAGTCGACGCGCACCGGGTCGAGTTCGAGCGCCGCCTTCACCGAGCCCTTGAAATGGCTGCGACGGAGGAAGCTGCGCTCGACACGATCACCAAGGTCTTGGTCAGCGTCGCTCCGGACACGCCCGCCGAACTGCTCGTCGCAGACTCGAGTCGCGCTCACCTTCGCCAGGTCGTTTCGACCGGCAGCGAGCTTCGTGGTCCGGGCTGCCAGGTGGCAACCCCGTCGGACTGCCCGGCGGTTCATCGCGGCCAGACCCTGATCTTCGAAACGAGCACCCACTTTGACACCTGCCCCCATCTTCGCGATCGGGTCGGCGAAGCCCGGTCTGGGATCTGCGTTCCGGTAAGCATCGCGGGCGCCCCCGCCGGTGTCCTCCACACGACCGGAGCCGATCAGACGCGACCGAATCCAGAACAGCTGTTCACCCTGGAGCAGATCGCCGCCAAATCCGGCGACAGGATCGGATTGTTACGGGCGTTCAGCCGTTCGGAGGCCCAGGCTACGACCGATCCGTTGACGGGTCTCCGCAACCGGCGGAGCCTCGATGAACGCGTACAGGAAATCGGTAGGGCGGGTGCGGGGTACGCCATCGCGTTCGGCGACCTCGACCATTTCAAGCACCTCAACGACCTGCATGGCCACGAGACCGGGGACCGGGCACTACGCCTCTTCTCCAGAGTGCTCCGCGACACAGTTCGACCGGCCGACATCGTTGCCCGCTGGGGCGGCGAGGAGTTCGTTGTTGTGCTTCC
>JANOKQ010000471.1:0-1823 GCA_031419375.1 Acidimicrobiaceae bacterium | reverse complement strand
TCAGCGCGCTGCAGGCGTGTCCGAGCCGCAGGCCGTGGTGAGCTCCGACGGTGACGCAGCCGTCCCCGCGGTCGGACCACTCGCCGACGCCGAGCCGGCTGCGCTGCTGCCGGGCCTGCTCGGCGCCGACGTCGTCGGCGCCGAGGCCGTCGACGGGGTGCCGGCCACCCACGCCACGTTCGACGAGCGGTCCTTCGGCTCCCTCGATCCCGCCACATCGACCGGCGACGTGTGGGTCGCGATCGACGGAGGGTTCGTCGTGCGGTACTCGCTGGTCACGCAGGGCACATCGGCGCACCTCGGTCGGGGCGTCGATGGTCTGATGACGTGGGAGTACGAGCTGAGCACGAGCGGCGAAACGACCGGTATCACGGTCCCGGCGGACTGTCCGGTCGGCCTGGTCGATGCGGCCACGCTCGCCGATGCCGACGCCGTGGTGAACGTTCCGGGGCGGTTGACCTACGTCACCGCCTCCACCCCTGCCGACGTCGACGCCTTCTACCGGCAGCAGCTGATGGCCGCCGGTTGGCTCTCCGACGGCAGCCCGCTCGTCGGCGAGGACGGCTCCATGTCCACGTTCACGCGCAGCACCGAGACGCTGACGGTGATGGCGGCGACGGTGGCCGGCATGTCCGAGGTGACGATCCTGCTGGGACGGGCTCCGGCGTAGTTTGGGACGTGGTTCGTGGCGGCAGGTCGCAGTTGGTCGGCCGGTTCACGGTCTCAGCGATACGCGTCCGCCTGGATCGCATACAGGTCGGCGTAGGTGCCGGCGCGCGCAACCAGATCCTCGTGGCTGCCGACCTCGACCACCCGCGACGTCGAGCACGACGATCGAGTCGGCCATCCGCACGGTGGACAACCGGTGGGACACCAGCACCGTGATCCGTCCGTTCTCCCGTTCGCCACGGGCCGACTCGGCGTACCGCTCGAACAGTGCGTGCTCGGTCTCGGCGTCGAGCGCAGCGGTGGCTTCGTCGAGCACGAGGATCAGTGGATCGGCGCGCATGTAACCGCAAGCCAGCGCGAGCTTCTGCCACTGGCCGAACGAGACGTCGACCCCGTCCTGCCACGTCGGACCGAGCTGCGTGTCGAGACCGTCGCGGAGCTGTTCGACGAGGTCGTTGGCCCCGGCTCGGTCCACGGCGTGCTCGGCGGCAGGACGATCGTTGCTCCGGGGTTCGTCGCCGAGGCCGACGGCGGTGATCGCTCGGAACTCCAACGGTGCGAAGTCCTGGAACGCGCCGGCCATCCGAGCGTGCCATGCCTCGTGCGGCACCCGGGCGATATCGACGCCGTGCGCGGTGATTAGGCCCTCGTCGGGGGTGTACATCCCGCGCTGGCGTCGTTGAGGGCGGGCGTCCACCCAGTCATCGTCGATGCGCAGCGGCGAGATGTTGTCGCACAGGGGGAGCTCGTGGCGAACGAAGTCCTGAAAGACCGCAGTGATCCTGCTGCGCCACTCGTCCGCTTCGATCTCGCGCAGATCCACCCCTTCGATCTCGATGGCGCCGGATTGAGGGTCGTAGAGCCGATCAAGACCTCCACTGGTCGTAGTTGGGTTTACGCAGCCCCAATACTTTCGGGGACACGCCAACGACCGGTGGATGGTCACCCACACCACAAACAACCAGCTAAACCCACACAACCCCTATCCGTGCGGCCTCTTGCTCGACGGTGTTGGTGGCCCCCGATCTGCGTTGGTCACCCGGCACTCTTGCGGAGGCCTCGTGAGCCCTCCGCATGCCCTCTGACCTGGTGCGCCCCCTGGGAGTCGAACCCAGAACCTGCGGATTAAGAGTCCGTTGCTCTGCCATTGAGCT
>JANOKQ010000470.1:0-3863 GCA_031419375.1 Acidimicrobiaceae bacterium | reverse complement strand
GTTGCTGACGGCCAAACGCGAATTCGACCTCGACATCGGGGGAGGTGGCAAGCACGGTCCTGGCCAACGCTTCAGCTGGCCGGAACTGTCCGCACCAGGCCAACGGTTCGATCATGCGGGCTTGCACTGCGCCACGGTCGGGCCAGAGATCGGGTGCGAGTGAGAGCGCTTCCTCGTAGAGCGCCAGCGCGACGCTCGGTGCGATCGAGACGGTCTCGTCGCCGGCACGAACAAGCCAGCCGACAGCTTCGAGGTCCCCGGGCAGCGCCCCGCGGGCGAACTGGCGGGCGATTTGGTGCGTCGGCGCGCCTGTCGCGGCGAGGGCCACGCCGGCGGCGCGGTGCAGATCGCGGCGTTCGGCCGGCAGCATGTGACCGTAGACCGCGTCGCGGATCAGGTCGTGTCGAAACCTGAGACGATCACCATCGCCGGTGATCAGCCCGGCGAGCGATGCCTCCCTGAGCCACGCAGCGACATCGAGCAGTGGCCGACCGGCGACCGTGGCCAGATCGGCCAACGTGAACGTCGTACCGAGCAAGCTCGCCAGCCGGAGCAGCTCACGTGTCTCCGCGGGAAGCCACGACAGGCGGCGAACGAGGGTCTCGTTCAACCCGCTTGGCATCGCCGTCTCGGCCACGTTCGCGATGCCGTCGGTGATTCGTAGGAGGCCCTCGTCGTCCAGCGAGCGGAGCAGCTCGGTGACGAACAACGGGTTCCCGGACGTCGAGCGAAGCCGCTCGCGCAGCCCTTGGCCAGGGGCAGCACCGGTGATCGCCGAGGACAACGCATGGATGTCGACGTCGTCCAGCGCGTCGAGTCGCAGGCTGCGACCGCCGCTGTCGACGGCAAGATCGATGAGCCGATCGAGTAGCGGCGAGCGCGGCGTCGGCCGCATCGACACGATCACACTGAAGCGAGAAACCGGTGCACGTCGAACGAGCGAACGCAGCACCGTCAGCGAGAGGTCATCGGACCAGTGGGCATCCTCGACGATGACCAGCGCGGCCGACTCCCGTGTGAGCGATTCGACCGCGTCGACGCTGGCCTCCGTCACGGCGTAGCTCAGGTCTTCAGGGTCACCCGTACGCGTGGTCCGGTGGAGCAGTTCACGAAGCCGGCCACGCGGAGCGGTGGCGACCCGTGTGTCGTCGAGCAGTCCGTGCGCGAGTGCACCTGGACGGCGGAGTACTTCATCCGCGGCCACTTCGATCACGGTCATGCCAGCGGCGCGGGCCATGTCGACGACGTCACGAACCAGATGGGTCTTGCCGATTCCGGCCTCACCCTCGATCATGATCGATCGTCCGGCCCCGGCGACCGTGCCCGCGATCAGGTCGCGCAGTTCGTGCAGCTCGCCAACCCGCCCGACCGTACCTCGGCCACCGCCGCCGCTCGCGCTGTCCTGCGCAGCCCACAGATGCCAGCGTTCACTGAATCCCTTGAGACGCAACCGCCCCCTGTCGGCGAACGTGATCGCCGGGGCGAGGCCGATGAGTTGACGGACGACATCGGAGACGAGCACCTCGCCCCCTTCGGCCCGACCAGCGATGCGGGCCGCAGCGTTGACAGCGCCCCCGATCGGATCGGTCTGCAGGTCGATGACCTCGCCGGTGTTGATCCCGAATCGCACACGGGGAGCCGTGCCCGCAAGTGCCCGCTGGGTCGCCAACGCGAAGCCCACCGCTTGGCGCGGCGAGGAAAACGTCAGCATCAATCCGTCGCCGAGCGATTTCACCTCGCGCCCTGCGTATGAATCGAGGCGGTCGCGGACACGGTTGAGTTGCTGCAGCACCGCCGTCGTGCCCGCATCGTCGCCCAGACGATCGACGAGCGCCGTCGATCCCTCGACGTCGGCGAAGACGATCGTGGTGATTCCCCCATCGGCGGCCGGTGAGATCATCACCCGATCGTACGACTACGACGCGACCTGCGAATCCGTCATCTGACGGATGACATGGTTGTCCGTCTGGGCCATGATTCAGACATGACCCTCGACTCGCCGGACGTAGCTGCGGACCTCGAGCCGCTCCCGGGACCGCGCGGGCTGGAGAACCTCCGCCGGATGCGGCACATCTTCAGCGATCCGTCGGCGGCACTCGACGAGCTACGCGCCGCCTACGGACCGATCAGCGGCCTCGGGTCGGGCCCGGTCCGCCTCGCTGTGGTCGGCGACCCGGAGTTGTTGCGGGAGATGTTCGCGATGGGAGCGGATTCGTTCCGGTGGCGTCACCGGTTCAACGTCGTCGGGGTGCGGTTCGTCGTCGGCAAGGCTTCGATGATCGTGTCTGACGGCGCCGATCATCACCGCCGACGTGGTTCGGTGCAGAAGGCGTTCTCGCGCCCGCGATTGAACCTCTGGATCCCGATGATCGTCGAGCGGACAGATCGTGCGATCGATGGAGTTGCGCAGGGCTTGGTTGCTGACGGCGACGAGATCGACATGTACCCGGTCGGCCGGAACCTGATTCTGGGTGTGACCGCGCACGCGTTCTTCGGCGAACGGTTCGCCGCGCGTGCTGACGAGCTCGGCCGCCTGTTCCAACCGTCGCAGGATTTCATCGAAGCCGCTGCCGTCAAGCAGTTGCCGCACCCGTTCCCCTTCAGTGCCAGGTCGCGCGTGCGCGCCCATCGACGCGAGATCCACCGGATCATCGACGCGGAGATCGCCGATCGTCGCTCCCAGCCGACCGGGGATCCGCTCGACGTGCTCGAAGCAATCGTGCTCGACGGTGCCCTGTCGGATGCCGAGATCCGTGATCAGGTGGTCACGCTGATCGGTGCCGGGTACGACACCACCGCCGCAACCCTTGCCTGGCTCTTATGGTGCGCCGCACTCGCGCCGGAGGTGTGGCCGCGGTTGCGGGCAGAGGCCGACGCCGTGCTCGGACCGCCCGATGCGACGACGGGAGCGGCCATGACGGGAACGTGGGACCACACCACGCTCGCACGGCTCGAGTACGCCCAACGGGTGGTGCGTGAATCGCTACGCCTTCACCCAGCGGGAGTCCTGGCGGCGCGTGTGGCCGCAACTGATCTCCGCCTGGGTGGGTACCGCGTCCGCAAGGGCACGTTGGTCGTCTGGTCGCCGCACCTCGCAGGGCGCGACCCGCACGCGTGGGCCGATCCGCTGCGTTTCGATCCGGACCGCTTTGCCGACATGACCCCGGAACAGAAGGCGATCACCGACCAGGCCTGGGTGCCGTTCGGGCGCGGCCCGCACATGTGCATCGGGTTCGCGCTCGCCCAGATGGAGCTCGCGCTGATGCTCTCGCGGATCGCCCAGCGGCTCGACCTCATCCCCACCGCCGATGAGGTCCCGCGCCCGATCGGCATGGTCGTCAATCGACCCGTTGGCGGCGCTCCCTTCCGGGTCCGCGCTCGGGTTCCGATGTGACAGGCTTGGTTCCGATCCGAGGGGGTTGAGGATGTCACGCATCGTGTTCCATTCGATGGCTCATCGGGGTGACGTCTTTCCGTATGTGCCGATCGCATCGGAGCTGTGCCGTCGCGGTCACGACGTCACCTATGTCGTGCCGCGCGAGTTCCACCCCCTGTTCGCCGCCGAGCCGTTTCGTTGTGTTCACAGTGGCACGGACTTCTCACCGGTGGCGCTGGATGAATACGGCGCGTACATTGCCCGGTGGGGGATGCGCTTGGGCGGCGCGGGGGTGCTGCCGCTGTACTTCGGTCGGTTCACGATTCCGCATCTTGGTGCGCTGTTCGAAGCGATCGACGCCGAGATGGAAGGTGCCGATCTGCTCGTGTCGCATCCGGCACCATCGGTCATCGGGGCGATGTCGTGCAAGCGGCGGGGCATCCCATGGATCGTCGGCGATCTGTTCCCGATGCTCGTTCCAACTGCC
>JANOKQ010000469.1:0-4739 GCA_031419375.1 Acidimicrobiaceae bacterium | reverse complement strand
CCCGTCCACGTCTATCCACCGAGACGGAACCATTCTAGGAGGGATGATCGAAACTCACGCTGCTCTGTCAGTACGCACTATTGAGCAGAGCTGCGACGCCCGAGTCTCCCATCTCCGAACCAAGGGCGGGCGTCACGAAGTCGACTTCATCGTCGAGGCAGACGATGGCGTGGTCGCCATCGAAGTCAAGCTGTCGGCGGCGGTCAATGACACGCACGTCTCGCACCTGCACTGGCTCCGCCACCAGCTCGGCGACGACTGCGTCGACGTCGTCGTCCTCGACACCGGCCCCGAGGCCTACCGACGCCCGGATGGAATAGCAGTCGTACCGCTCGCCCTGCTCCTTCCGTAGTTGCGCCGGTCGGTGAGCAACGGATGCGGGACACCCTCCTCGTCGGGCGCGACTTCTGGATGGTCGTGAAGATGATCCCGCCCGACGCCCGATCGAACAGCGACCGCATCTCGGCCCGTGACCCCGCCTGCCGCGGTGTCTCAGGCAGGACGCGCTCAGGGGCGAACACTTCTCGGCCGAGCGCATCACCTTCGCGAGGTACAACAGCATCTCGATCGACTTGCCCGACCCCTGGGTGTGCCAGACCACACCACCGCGCCGGTCGCCGTCGGGCCCGACGCCTCGATGGTCGACTCGACCGCGGCGTTGACCGCCCAGTACTGAAGGTACTTCGCGACCCGCTTCACCAATCCGGCGGGTTCATCGCTGAAGACAATGAATGACCGCACGATGTCGAGGAAGCAGCGGGCTCTAACACGCCACGGGTCAGCACTTCGAGCGGCGGCTTGTTCGTCACCACCTCTCGACCGTCGATCGTCTTCAGGGCGCGTAGTGCTCCCACCCGGCCGAGAACGACCCCACCAACGCAGCCAGCCCGTCGGAGACGACGCACACCGCGTTGGGAGTGAAGATCGCCGCGATGTCGTTGCGGTAGGTCTGGACCTGATTCCAAGCGCCCTTCACCGTGGCCTGCTCCGCGCCGGGGTTCTTCAACTCGATCAGCGCGAGCGGCAGACCATTGACGAAGACCACCACATCGGGTCGGCGGGTCTTCGTGCCGATCACCGTGTACTGGTTGACCGCCAGCCAATCGTTGTTCCCTGGGTGCTCCCAGTCGGCGCAGCTGCGGCAGGCGACGAGATCGAGTTACCCGCCGACGCGGGAGAGCAGCCGGCGGTACTGCTCGATGGTCCCGGGAAGCACACGCAGGTGGACGATCGTGCCCGCGGGCTTGTCGACCAGATCGACCACCTCGCAAACGGCGGGCGTCAAGGGAGAAAGGAGGCTGACTCGTTCACACGTCGTCCAGCCGGAGCCGTTCGATCCTCGTGCTGTGCACGGCGTAGATGAACGGACCGGGATCATCCTCGCAAGCCTGCGCGATCGCGTTGAGGTTGTCGAGGAACCGCCGAGCCATCTCTTCGGACGCGAGCGACTGGCTCGTGAGGCAGAAGCACTGAACCGAGTGGCGAAGCACCGAACCGAGTGGCGAAGCACCGAGCTGCGCTCCGCCGGGTTGTACCGAATTCGTGTGTCCTTCATGAACACAGCCCAACCCGACGTACCGGCGAGCTCCAGCCATTCCTCGTCCACGACCGCCTCATCCGTGGGCACGCCGTAGTGCTCGGCGAGCGTGACGAGCCGGAGACCAGCGTCGCGGAGCAGTTGTGGGACCTTGATCCTGCCGAGGCTTCGATCCAGAAAGAGGTCAGGCAGCGCGTCGGGATGCGACACGGAGCACGTCCTCGAGCTGATCGGCCGGCACCCCGAACTCCGCCGACAGCTCGTCGAGGGGGTCGCCGGCCCAGAACCGCTCGAGCACGTCGTCGACCCGGACACCGCCGCGCTCGAAGATCGGCACGCCGAACGCGCGAGTGGGATCAGCAACGACCTGGGCGTGCTCGTACGCCGGAACCCGGATCAACGCCGCGTACCCATCCGCGGCGTACTCGATCCTGCTCAGGTAGGCCTCGATCACCTCGACGAACACCCGCTGACCGTTGCGGACGACGACCAAGTTGCGCAGCAGTCGAGCTTCGTCTGAACCCGGGTGATTCTCGCCGTAGTCGAACAGCAGCTCGGCGCCGTCGGTGTAGAGCTTTCGCGACGCCAGCGCGTACTCAAGGCCAATGTCTGTCTGCAGCTGCCAGAGCGCCGGACGGACGCGCTGCATCGGCACGCCGCTCTTCCTCACGGCGGCAAGCACGAGAGCTTCGGCCAAACCGACGAATGGAATCGTCGGCTGGCGCGGTCCCTGCGGCGGAAGGTGCGTGATGATCGGGTTTCCGGCAACGTTGGGGCGATTCGGGAACTTGCGGACGTAACCCTGTGCCCACGAGTCGAGGGTCGAGGCTGGAACGCCGACGATGCGAGCAGCGTCGGCGACTGTGTACAGCGGCACGGTGAAACGGATCGGATCATTCGACGTCACGGCGCACCTCCTCGTAGCTCAACGCATTCATCATTTAACCAGTCGGGTGGGACATCGGCCGGACACCATCTCATCTCGTCCCCAGCAGCGCTGCGGCTGCCGCGGCTGCTTCGGCTTGTTGGCCGGGCATGACGTGGGCGCAGGTGTCGAGGGTGAAGCTCACCGATGCGTGGCCGAGGCGCTCACTGACGACCTTCACGTTGATCCCGGCCATGAGCAAGTGTGACGCGTGGGCGTGACGCAGATCGTGGTTATGCCGACATCGGCACGTCGTCCGGCTTCACCAGACGGCCGAACGCTTGGCCGACCGAGTCCGGGCGGATCGGGTCGCCGATCTCGTTGGTGAACACGCGGTCACTCGCCGACGCCGTCACACCGAGCCGTAGGAACAGCCCGCGCTGGCGGGCCCGATGGCGCTGCAGCAACGCCGTGGTGTCGCCGTCGAGGTCGATCACCCGACGGCTGCGGCGGGTCTTGGGCACATCGACCACCTCGTCGCCATGGACCACCGTCGCCGCCTCGTTCACCGTCAGGCGATGCCGGTCGAACTGCACGTCGGACCAGCGCAGACCGACGACCTCACCCCGCCGCATGCCCGTCATCGCCATCAGACGGAACAGCGCTTCGTTCCGGTTGCCCTCGATCGAGGCGAGGAGCGTCGACAGCTCAGCCGGCGTCCACACAGTCATCTCCGGCCCTCGAGCGCGGGCCGTCGTCAGCGGTGCGTTCGCCAGCCGGGCGACGTTGCGGTGCACCAGACCCTTGCGCTCCGCGTCGTGGAGCAGCTTGCAGACCACCGCGTGCACGTGATGCACCGACGTCATCGACAGACCTGCTGCGCAGCAGCGAGGCATACAGCGCATCGAGGTCGGTGGGTCGCAGATCCTGCAGCGGCACCGAGCCGAGCGCAGGTGCAACGTGCCGCTGCAGGATCTGCCGCGGTAACCGCGCAGCGTCGTCGGCTTGCGGCCGTGGTTGGAAGGCCCGCCAACCACGGGTCGACGAACTCGCCCAGCGTCAGCCGGTTCGGCGCCACGAACGTGCCCGACTGGTGGCAGCGAGCAGCTCGGTGAGCGCAGCATGCGCCTGCTTCTTCGTGTCGAACGAGCGCTTCGCCTGACGCCGCTTGCTGCCCTCCTGCCAGGTGGCGTGAGCGACCCACGACGCGGGGCCCGATGCCAGCCCCGGCGGTAGACGTTGCCACTCGCCGTGAACCGACGTCACCAGGGCGTTACCACGGACGAAACCGCCAGCGACGAGATGAGCTGAAAGAGCCTATGAACTGAAGTTTTATAAGCGCCGCCGGTAGGAATCGAACCTACGACCTGCGGTTTAGGAAACGCCTTCGTTGCATTCGCTGTTGTTCGTCATTGTCCGCGAAAGTACGGCTGAGCACGGTGTCCGCGGGCTGATCGTTCGCTACCGTTCGCTGACTTCCGCCCCGATTCGGCCAGCGTTGCTACCACGCCGCTACCACGGCGATGCGATCTGCTCCGGCTGTCCTCTACATCCGCCGTTCAAAGCCTGTCACAACTCCACTGTTTTTAGTAGAGTTGTGACAGATGTTCGGAGGAGGTTGAGATGCTCGTTGATACCTACAGGCGGCGGCTCGCCGCTCACGCTGCAGATCAGTATGGCTACGTCACAACCCGTGACGCCACCGAATTGGAGATCCCACCGGTTGAGCTACCGAAGTTGGCCGCAACGGGCGGACTGTTGCATGTCGCCTACGGATTGTGGAGATTCGACGACCAACCACGAACCGGCCGGGACCAGTTCATGGAGGCCGTGTTGCGAGTCGGTGCCGACGCCTACCTGACCCACGACGCCGTGCTGGCATTCCACGAACTCGCACAGGTGAACCCGCTACGAATCAGAGTCGGCACGCCGCACCGCGCACGTGCACGGGTGCCCGACTTCGTCGAGGTCGTCCGCCAACAGATCGACCCTGCCGACCTCACCGTGTACGAGGGCGTGCCCTCAGCGACAGTGGCGCGGGCACTCATCGACTGCCGCGACATGATCATGCGCGACCGGCTCCTCGACGCGGTCGCCACAGCCAAGAGAACCGGACTGCTCCGTAGACGTGAAGTTCACCGGGTACTCGACACGATCGATCACGACAGATGAACACCAAACGCGACACGCCGCCCTCCAACCTTCGCTCCCTTCAAGCCCGGATTGACAACGAGGCAGCAGCGAGGAACCAACCGGTGAGGCGCATCATGCGCGCAGTCGCCAACGTGGCCGCCGGATAAATGCTGCCACCAAGCGTTGTCAAAGGGGCACCGCGAT
>JANOKQ010000468.1:0-6536 GCA_031419375.1 Acidimicrobiaceae bacterium | reverse complement strand
GGGCCAAGGGCGGCAAAGCGCCTCGCTTTCACGGTTGGCGGGGCTCCGGCGAGAGTGGCTCAGCGCCGGCTGACCTTGTGGGGGCGGGCGTAGAGGGTGTTGAGGTATGCGCCTTCTGGGAAACCGATCGGGTGATCGATGGCGTGGCCGGTGCGGCGGACCTCGTCGAGTTCGATGCTGACGCGGGCGCATCCGGCGTGCACGGCCCTCACGAAATCGGCTTCGTCCACTCGCGCCGAACACGACGACATCACCAGCAGGCCATCGCGCTCCACCAGCGGCGCAGCGAGCTCGGCGAGGCGCTGGTAGGCCTGGATCGCCTGCGGCACCGAGGCCGCGTTGCGGGCGAACGACGGTGGATCGACGACCACCACGTCGAAGCGGCCGCGTGACTGACCGAGTTCCTCCAACACGGCAAACGCCTCGCCGGTACGCACCGTGTGGCGGCACACGGCGACACCATCGTGGCCAAGGTTGAGGGCCATGTTGCGCTCGGCGAAGTCGATCGCCCCGGGGCTGGAATCGACGCTGAGCACCGACCGCGCCCCGCCCGCGGCGGCGTGCACGGAGAACCCCCCGGTGCAGCTGAACAGGTCGAGCACCCTGGCGCCGGCCGACATCGACCCGACGAGAGCCCGGTTGTCGCGCTGATCGAGGAAGTGGCCGGTCTTTTGGCCGCGGATCACGTCCGCTTGGAACCGCAACCCGTGTTCGAGGAACGGGACCGGCGAATCCACCTCCGGCCCGTACAACGACATTCCCTCGGTGAGGCCGTGCAGGGGTTGGTCGCGTATCGCTCTGGCGAGGCGCAACACCACCGATCGCGACGGCAGCGCAGCCAGCAGCGCCGGCACGACGTCGGCGAGGTGTGGCACCCACGCAGCCGAGTACAGCTTCACCACCAGCACATGGCCGTACCGGTCGACCACCAGGCCGGGGAAGCCATCGTTCTCGCCGTGGATAACCCGGTAGCCGGTGGTCGTCGCGTCGGCGGCGAGGGAAGCACGACGACCAACGGCGGCGGTGATGCGAGCGGCGAACCAGGCCTGGTCGATGGCCGCCCGAGATCCGTGATGGAGGATCTTGACCCGGATCGGTGAAGCCGGATCCCACAGGCCGATTGCCGCAAACCGGCGGTCGGTGTCGAAGATCACTGCGAGGTCGCCCGGTGCAGCACCGGGCACCGATGCGGCACTGGGGAGCGAGCGGGGTCCCGTCGTGGTCGCGTCCCCGTCGCTGGTTCCGCCCGAGCGGCTGGCGCTGATGATCGAGCCGTCGAACAGCCACGGATGCCCACCGCGAATCCGGCGCAGTGCATCGGGGGTAATCCGCACCGCCAGGCGGGTAGCACCGGGGCGTGGAAGATCGTTCAGCAGGCTCACCCGTGCATCGTGCACCGTTGGGAGCGCGAAAGCCACGCTCATGCGGGTGCTCTCACGCGAGAGCGGGCGATCGCCACGCTGAGTGAGGCTGGGTGGCTGAATTTCTGTCAAGTCGAGCGCAGAGAGTGCCGATACTGGGACCAGCGATGTACGTGAGTCTCTACACTTGGTGGTCCGAGCAACCGTTCACCCCCTGATCGCGTCATCACACTCGAGAGATATCGGAACAGACGGGCACGAAACATGACCTTTGGATCTACCGGCGCAGTGCGTTGTGCATTGATCGGAGCCGACAGTTTGCTGATCGAGTGCGCCGAGGTATTACGGGCGCGCGGTCACCAGATCGCGGTCGTCGCCGCAGGTTCGCAACGAGTTGCCGACTGGGCTCGTTCGCGCACCATCGATGTCGTCGACATGACCGATCCGAACAGCGACTGGCAGGCCGAACTCGGCCAGCACCGCTTCGAGTGGCTCTTCGCGATCACCCACCTGGCAATCCTGCCCGACGCCGTCTTGGCGATGCCCTCCACGGGGGCTGTCAACTTCCACGACGGCCCGCTGCCGCTGTACGCCGGCCTCAACGCACCGGCATGGGCGCTGCTCAACGGCGAATCGCGCTACGGCATCTCGTGGCACGAGATCACCTCTGGCGTCGACGAGGGCGACCTGTTCAAACAGCAGTTGTTCGACGTCGCCCCCGGCGAGACGTCACTGTCGATCAACACCCGCAACTTCGAGGTGGCAATCGATTCCTTCGGTGAGTTGGTCGACGAGATCGCTGCGGGCACACTGCGGCGCACACCGCAGAACCTGACCGGTGCCCGGCATGTGTCGAAGCGGACCGATCGGCCCCCGGCGTTGTGCACGATCGATTGGCGGTCATCGGCCACCGAGATCGACCGACTGGTACGCGCCCTCGATTTTGGCCCGTACCCGAACCCGCTCGGTTCGCCCACCATCGTCGCCAACGGTGAGGTGTTCGTCGTCAAGCGCGCCGATGTGCGTGACGATGACGCGCCGGACGATCAGGCGGAGCCCGGTTCGGTGCTCGACACCGACGGCGAGATCGTGGTCGCCACCGGCGACGGGGCGATCGCGTTGACCGGGTTCGAGACCCGTGTCGGCATGGAGATCACCTGCGCCGACGTGGTCGCGGCACTCGGGTTGGCCCCCGGCGACCGGTTTGCGCTCCTCGACGATGGCAGCGCCGCGGAACTCACCGAACTCGGTCGGCACGTGGCCCGCAGCGAGCGCTACTTCGCCCGCCAGTTGGCTGCGCTCGCTCCGGTGGAGTTGCCGTGGGCGCGTACTGCCAACGTCGATCACCGCGCCCGGCACGAAACGATTGATGCCCGGTACGAAACGATTGATGCCCGGTACGAAACGATTGATGCCCGGTACGAAACGATTGATGCCCGGTACGAAACGATTGATGTGGGTGTCGACGCACCCACTGACGTCGTCGCCGCGTTCGTCGCGGTGCTGGCCCGCCTGTCGGGCACAGCGAACTTCCACGTCGCCCTCACCGATACCGCCGCTGCGCCGACCGGTGTTGCCGGCGTGTTCGTTGCACCGCAGGTGCCACTGCACGTCTCCATCGACATGGACGCGTCATTCGCATCGGCAGCATTGTCGAGCGCGGCAGACGTCGCCGCCGTGCGCGAGCGGGGCGGGTTCCTCGTCGATCTCATCGGCCGCGATCCCGATCTGCGCCGTTCGCCCGAGCTGGCTGCGGGCCGTATCGCCCCGATCGGCATTCGCTTCAGCGGCGACACACCCGACCCCGGCCCGACTTCAGGACCGGTGCTGGAACTCGTGGTCGGCGCTCGCTGCGCGGTCCGCTTCGATGCGGTGCTCGTTGATCATGCCGACGCGCAGCGTTTCGTCGACAGCATCGAGGCCGTTGTCGAGCATGCTCGCAGAGACCCATCGGCAACCGTGGCCGAGCTCGACCTGTTGAGCGAGAACACGCGCAATCAGATCCTCAACCGTTGGAACGACACCGCCGCCAACTACGACCGCGACGCATGCATCCATCACCTGTTCGAAGCACAGGCCGACCGCACGCCCGACGAGGCTGCGCTGGTGTTCGAGCAGCGCAGCATCACCTACCGGACCCTTGACGAACGGGCCAACCAGCTTGCTGCGCACCTGCGCACACTCGGCATCGGGCCCGACGCGATGGTTGGCGTCCACGTCGAGCGCGGCATCGAGTTGATGGTCGCCGTGCTGGGCGTGCACAAGGCCGGCGGTGCCTACGTTCCGCTCGACCCGAACTACCCGAGCGACCGTTTGGAGCACATGATCCGCGACAGCGGATGCCAGGTGATCATCACCCTCGGCCACCTCGAAGCCGAGTTGCCGTTGCCGGTGGGATCGACCGCCATAGTGCTGCGCCTCGACACCGACGCTGGCACCATCGACCGCATGCCCCGCCAGCGAGTGCGAGCCGAGGCCACCTCTGCGCACCTTGCCTACTGCATCTACACCTCCGGGAGCACGGGGTTACCGAAGGGCGTACTGATCGAGCATCGCAACGCCGTCAACTTCTTTGTTGGCATGGACGACGTGGTGGCCCACGATCTGCCGGCCACCTGGTTCGCGGTGACCAGTTTGTCGTTCGACATCTCGGTGCTCGAGCTGCTGTACACCCTGACCCGCGGCTTTCGCGTCGTGGTGTACCGCGACGCCGACCGTGATCCCGGTGCCGGGAACATCACCGGCCGGGGGCAGCAGGCACACAGCGACACGCCGATGGATTTCTCGCTGTTCTACTTCTCGGGCGACGAGGCCGAGAGCACCGGGGCAGGCAAGTACCGGCTGCTGCTCGAGGGTGCCCGCTGGGCCGATGAGCACGGCTTCTGCGCCGTGTGGACACCCGAGCGGCACTTCCACGCCTTCGGCGGGCTGTACCCGCAACCGGCCATCACCGGCGCCGCAATCGCCGCGGTCACCAAGCGGGTGCAGATCCGCGCCGGTTCGGTGGTGATGCCACTGCACCACCCCATTCGCGTCGCCGAGGCGTGGAGCATGGTCGACAACCTGAGCGACGGCCGCGTTGGCATCTCGATCGCATCGGGGTGGCAGCCAAACGACTTCGTGTTGATGCCCGACAACTACGCCGACGCGAAGAACGTGATGTTCCGCGACATCGAACTCGTGAAGCGGTTGTGGCGCGGCGAGACGGTGGCGTTCCCCGGCGTGAATGGTGCCGAGGTGCAGGTGCAGACCCTGCCCCGTCCGGTGCAGCCCGAGTTGCCCGTGTGGGTCACCACCGCCGGTAACCCGGAGACCTACATCGCAGCCGGCTCGATCGGCGCCAACCTGCTCACCCACCTGCTCGGCCAATCGGTGGAACAGCTCGCCCCCAAGCTCGACCTGTACCGCAAGGCCCGCGCCGACGCAGGGTTCGACCCCGATGCCGGAGTGGTGTCGCTGATGCTGCACACCTTTGTCGGTGCCGATGACGACGAGGTCCGAGCGATCGTTCGTGAGCCGTTGAAGCAGTACCTGGGGACCTCGCTGTCGTTGCTGAAGGAGTACGCGTGGGCGTTCCCCGCGTTCCAGAAGCCCGGTGGCGTGGTCACCTCGCTCGACGACGACACCATGTCCAGCCTCACCGAGGATGAGACCGATGCGGTGTTGGAGTTCGCGTTCGTGCGCTACTACGACACCAGCGGCCTGTTCGGTACGCCCGAGTCGTGCCTGCCTATGGTCGACACGCTGAAAGGCATCGGCGTCAACGAGATCGCCTGCCTCGTCGACTTCGGCGTCGGCACCGACGCGGTGCTGGCGAACCTGTCGCACCTCGACGACCTGCGCGAGCTCAGCAACACCGTCGATGTTCAGCACGTGTCCGACGCGGCCGCCATCGGGCAGGGGGTCGACCAGTCGGCTGCCGCCCAGATCCGTCGTCACGAGGTGACCCACCTGCAGTGCACGCCGTCGATGGCGCGGATGTTCAGCCTCGACGACGACGCCCGCGAGGCGCTCGCCGGGGTCGGCCACCTATACGTCGGTGGCGAGGCGTTCCCCGTGGCGCTGGCCAAGGATCTGATGGACATCTCCCGGTCGGGCAACGTCACCAACATGTACGGTCCGACCGAGACCACGATCTGGTCCACCACGTGGAAGTTGCACGGCGACCTGGGCACGGTGCCGATCGGTTCGCCGATCGCCAACACCAAGATCTACATCCTCGACGCCAATTTGCAACCGCTGCCGCCGGGGGTTCCCGGCGATCTGTGGATCGGCGGCGACGGTGTGGTGCGCGGCTACCACGAACGCCCGGAACTGACGGCCGAACGGTTCATCACCGACCCGTTCGTGGCCGGGGCGAGGATGTACCGAACCGGCGACCTGGCCAAGTGGCGTGAGCTCGCCGACGGCAGCGGGTTGATTGATTTCCTTGGCCGCATCGACCATCAGGTGAAGCTACGCGGCTATCGCATCGAGTTGGGCGAGATAGAGGCTCGCCTCGGTCAGCACGGCGACGTGCGCGAGTGCGTGGTGGTGGTGCGTGACGACTCCTCCGGCGAACAGCAACTGGTCGCCTTCGCATCGCCACGCGATGGTGCCGAACTGGTGGCTGCGGATCTGAAGGATCACCTGCGCGCGAAGCTTCCCGATGTCATGGTCCCGGCCCACGTCGTGGCCCTGGCCGACCTCCCGCACACCCCCAACGGCAAGATCGATCGAAACGCACTGCCGTCGTTGGCCGAGGTGATGGGACGGCGATCCGAGGTGGCCACGATCGTGGCCGCCGAGAACGATCTGGAGCGCACCGTGCTTGCCGTCTGGCAGGAAACCCTCGGCACCGAACAGATCGGCGTCGATGACAACTTCTTCGATATCGGCGGGCACTCGCTGTTGATCGTGCGCATGCACCGGCGGTTGAAAGAGGTGCTCGAACGGCCCCTCGCGCTGACCGAGCTGTACCGGTTCCCCACCATTCGCGGCTTCGCTGCAGCAATGTCGCCCGACAACCAGTCGAACACCATGCAACACAGCATCGACCGAGCCTCGCGTCGCCGCGAGATCTGCTCGCTCGGCTGATGGAGATAGAAGAAGAACGGGGCAGGTCGCGGCCGTACCCCATGGCGCCGCGCACGCTCGATCTCGACCTGATTCTGTATGGCGATGCAATCGTGGACG
>JANOKQ010000467.1:0-4157 GCA_031419375.1 Acidimicrobiaceae bacterium | reverse complement strand
CGCCGCCACCACGGCGAGGACCACGAACACGACGACCGTCGATCCGAGTTGCGTGACAGCCTTCAACACCGCGGCCGCATCCGATGAGGCATTGCGCGAGCCCCACTCCGACACCGACGCATCGATCGACGCCACGCGAGCGTTCTCGTCCACCAGGTCGACCAGCAACCCCAAGCCTGCCGCAATCGCGAACACGATTGCGAAACCCACGGTGAGCAACAGCCCTCCGGCCGACTTCCGATCGAGCCGCTGGCGGACGAATCGCAACACCCGCGGGTGGCGCCAGATCTGCCGACGCAGGGCACGCTCGGCACCCACGGTGTCGAGCGGATCGTGGTGATGTCGCGACACCGAGGCAGCGAAGGCGGCCACGGCGGCAAGGAACGCCACGGCGACGACGACCGCCGTAATCGTCACTGGCGCGACTCGATAGCGACGGCGGGTTGATCGCCCACGGCCACCGAGGTGGCGGATCCGGCCATGCCGACGCAACCGTCGCTCAAGCCGCGGCGACGCTGTGCTCGGGTCAACACCCACGTGACCGCGGCGATCGATGCCACCCCGAGGACGACCCCGGCGATCACGTCGCTGAAGTAGTGCATGCCGCGATACATCCTGGCCAGGCCGACCAGCACTACCACGGTCATCACGACCAACGCAAGCGCGGCAATCGTGATCCGGCGGCGAAGATGCCATGCGGTCACCACCACGATCGCCCCGTACGCCGCAGCAGCAGCGACGTGGCCGGACGGGAAGCTCGAATCGACCGGCGATCCCTCCAGACGCGCCACCTCCGGACGGGGCCGGGCAACCAGATAGGTGATCGTGATGAAGGCCATCACTTCCAGCACCAGTGTGACTGCAACTACAGTCGGTTCAAGCCACCGTTTCCAGACGGCGAGCATGACACCGGCAATGATGGCGGTCACGGCGACCTTCACCAGAGTGTCGGCAAGCATCGATGCGAGATGCGACCAGTCGTTCAACGCCGGGATCCGCCGATCGACGAACCACTCGGCGACGTCGGTGTCGAAACGGGTGACGGCCGTGTCGGAGCCGGGCCGCAGCACCCACTCGCCGATCGCCCAGCCGATGGCCACGAACCCGAGCCAGAACGCCGCCAGTTCGACGAGCTCACGCTTGCCCAGCAACCACGTGCCGCGGGCCCAACCGGAAGTCGCTACATTCGACTCGATGCCGGAGCTGCCCACCGAAGACCGGATCGTCGTCATGGCTGCGCTGCGTTCGTTGTGTCCGGGGATGCGGTGTCCGGGGATGCGCTTCGAGAATGATGTGGCCCCACGGTGAAACTGATTTCCCGCCGTGACGGCGTTTCATACACCGCATTGCTCACCGAGCCGATCATCCCGTGAAGCTGCTGCTGGGGCCGATGCTGCGCCACGTGACCGAGACCACCGCGACGGTGTGGGTCGAAACCGACGAGGCCTGCGAGGTCACGATCCTGCACGCCTGCGCGCCGACGTTCAGCGCGTACGGCCATCACTACGCGCTGGTGGTGATCACCGGCCTCGAGCCTGATTCGACCACGGTCTACGAGGTCAGGCTCGATGGCGAACGGCATTGGCCACTCCCCCACGAATCGTCCGCCGGACCGGCGCTCCCCGACAGCGTCATCCGCACACATCATGCGGGAATGACGCAGCGGTTGATGTTCGGCAGCTGTCGTTCGGCGGCACCGCACGAACCCCCGTACTCACTCGAGCTCGACCACGACGACCGTGGTCGCGGCATCGACGCATTGTGGGCCTACGGGCGGCGGATGCGCCACCAACCACCGGATCAGTGGCCCACGCTGCTGGTCTTCCTCGGCGATCAGGTGTATGCCGATGACTCGTCGCCGCAAGCCCGAGAACGTATCGAGCAACGGCGTCCGGACGACGGGCTGCCGCCCGAGATCGTGGCCAACTTCGAGGAGTACACCTGGCTGTACCGCGAGGCGTGGGCACCGCCGTTGGAGCGATGGATGATGTCGGTGGTGCCGTCGGTGATGATCTTCGACGACCACGACATGATCGACGACTGGAACATCTCGGATTCGTGGGTCGAGATGATCCGCCGACAACCGTGGTGGTCCACGCACATCATCGGTGGGCTCAGCAGCTACTGGATCTACCAGCACCTCGGCAACCTCTCGCCGGCGCAGCTGGAGCACGAAGGAATGCTGGCCGAGGCGCAGAATCTGGGCGACGCCACCGCCTACCTCGAGCAGTGGGCGCTGGAGTCGGAGTCATTTACGCCGGTGCCCGGCGGCTACCAGTTCAGCTACGTGCGCGAACTCGGCGAGGTTCGGCTGGTGATGATCGATGTGCGCAACGGTCGCCTACTCGAGCGCGGCAAGCGGCGCATCGTCGACGACGAGGAATGGAACTGGATTCGCGAGTCGTGCCTTGCACCATGCCAGCACCTCCTGCTCGGGTCGTCGCTACCGGTGTTCGTCCCCGGTGGTTTGCACGGGATCCAACGGTGGAACGAGGCATTGTGCGATCGAGCGCCGCGCAGTGTTCGCTCCCGAATCGGCGAGCGGATGCGGCAATCCATCGACCTCGAGGACTGGTCTGCGTTCGCGGCATCGTTCGACGCGATGATCGACCTCCTCGCCACGGCAGCGACCGACACCGACACACGTGACGCTCCCGACAGCATCACGGTCCTGTCCGGCGACATCCACTTCGCGTATGTCGCCGATGTGCACCTCGGGGCGGCCAACCGCCTCGGGGCCACAGCTGCGCCGCTGCGCTCGGCGATTCGGCAAGTGGTCAGCTCCCCGATCCGCAACGCGCTCGTCAAGCGCGAGCGGCGCGTGATCCGCTTCGCGAGCAGCCGGTTCGGCCGGTGGATCGGGCAGCGGCTCGTCCGCCGCCTGCCGAGCAACGCGACGCACACCGCCGAGTGGGACATGGTCCACGGTCCGTTCTTCGCCAACAACATCGGTGTCCTCACATTCGCCCCAGGGACAACCAGTCCGAATGGCTCCGCCCCGATGACTGCACACTTGGCGTTGCTCGGTGCCGACAGCGATGGCGACGAACAACGCGAACCGGTCACGCTGGCGCGTGTCGCGCTGAGTGCCGGGCGCTCTGACTAGACCAGCGTTCGATCATCCCCCGGGCGACGACTTCAAAGTCGACAGCCATCCTCTGGCGATAGTGACCGGGGGGGTTCAGGGGGCGACTGTTCCGATCTCAGAACCGGGGGCTTGGTTCGAAACCGACCCGGGATTCACATTAATTACACTGTCGCCCGTCGCCGGGTTGTCGTTATCGATGGTGCTCGGCGCCGTGACGTCAACGTCAACGTCGGCATCGGTATCGCAGCCCATCAGGATCGCGGCCACGAACAACGCGCCTGTCGCGGCGCGTGCGGCCCGCACCAGTGATGTGCCGGAGCGATTCAGGTGCGGCGGACTGCTCGGGAAGCTGAAAGTGGAACTCATGCCACATGGTTCCCGGTGATGTCCACCGACAAACCAGACCTTGCCGGCGGCCTCGTCGAACCAGCGCCCTCCACGCTTTGGGTTCGGCCCGTGGTCCGAGTGGGTAGGGCACTCCCGTGAACGACAATGGCCGCAGCGAAGCACTCCTTGCCCCGCATGTGGTGCTCGATGTCGAGATCGAGGGTCCGTGTGGGGCCCGTGCTGCGCGATCGTACGTAGCGAGTTGGTCGGCAATGACCGCCCAGCCCTGCACTGGAGCCTCCGAACTATTGCTCGCAGTCAGCGAGTTGGTGTCCAACGCCTTGCAGTACGCGCGCCAACCGTGCTGGTTGCGACTGCTGACGTCGGGAGCACGCGGCTGGGTTCGGGTCGAGGTCGAAGACGTGAATCCGGCCCCGCCGAGCATGGGACCGGTAGTTGGACCCGGATGTGGACACGGACGCGGTTTGCGAATCGTCGAGTCGGTGAGCACCCGCTGGGGCGCGACGCCGGGAACGCCTGGCAAGGTCGTGTGGTTCGAGTTCGACCCACCGATCATGCGTTGAACCAGCGCCGAACAAAGTCGGCACCGAGGTTCTGCCGGGTACGGCCCAGTCCTCCAGACCGCACCCGGCGAACTGGCTATCTCAGAACAGGTAGCCCACCACGTCGATGACGAAATGAGTGCTGTTCGCGCCGGCGAACACCTTCACTCGCGCCTGGG
>JANOKQ010000466.1:0-8247 GCA_031419375.1 Acidimicrobiaceae bacterium | reverse complement strand
CAGTTCGACGAGCAGCCGATCGGCCCGCTGCGAGCCAGCCCTGGCTACGGTCAGCACACCGACGAGGTGATGCGCGAAATCGGTCTGTCGAACGAGCAGATCGCCGCGCTCCGTGCCGCCAGTGTGGTCGTGTGATGAGCGCGCCTGATCTGGTTGCCCAGCACCGCGATGGACACGTGGTGGTCATCACGTTGCAGCGCGATGCCAAACGAAACGCGGTCGACCGCGCGTTGGCCGACGCGATCGATGCGGCGTTGAACAACCTCGACGACGACGACTCGTTGTGGGCCGGCGTGCTGACGGGTTCCAAGACGTTCTTCAGTGCCGGGAGCGACCTCAACTCGGGTGGCGACTACAACACCGAGCGGGGCGGCCAGTACGGCATCATCCGCCGTGCCCGACGCAAGCCGCTGATCGCCGCGGTGGAGGGCCCGGCACTTGGTGGCGGCATGGAGATCGTGCTCGCCTGTGACCTGGTCGTGGCGTCGACCGCGGCACGGTTCGGTTTGCCGGAAGTCTCGATCGGCCTCATCCCCACGTGCGCCGGGCTGTTCCGCGCGCCGCAGTCGCTACCGCTCAACCTGGCCCGAGAACTCATCCTCACCGGTGAGCCGATCGGTGCCGAACGCGCGCACGCGGCGGGCTTCGTCAACGTGGTGTGCGAGCCGGGTGGGGCGGTGGACGCGGCCGTGCGGCTCGCCCAGCGGATCTGCCGAAATGCGCCCCTGTCGGTGCAGGCCTGCCTGGCGGCGGTGAATGGGTTACTCGAAGCCGATGCATCTGGTGGGTGGGACGCGACCGCTCAGGCATTGGCGTCGATACAGGGAACACCCGATCAGGTGGAAGGGGTACGCGCCTTCTTCGAAAAGCGCCCGCCCGAGTGGACCGGCCGCCGCGACTGACGCTCGGGCTGGCTGGTCAGGCCGGCTGTGAGGGCGCACCGGGTGCGAACGAGCGGACGTGGATCACGTCGATCATCTGCCCGCGTGGGCGGGTGATCGCGAACACGATCGCGTCGGCCATCCACGCCGGGTCCATGCCCGGCCCGGCGACGCGCGTGAGGTAGCCGCTGGCGTCCCAATCGGCCCAGACCCGTTCGACGTCGCCAGGTTCGAAGTTGTCGCCGAACGCGGTGTCGGCCACCGAGCCACTGGTGTACCGGGTGACGCGGATGTTGTCGGCTTTGAGCTCGTGCACCATCATCTCGCTGAACGTATCGAGGCCGCCCTTCGACGCGCCGTACAGCACCATCTGGGGCATGTACTCGCCAACGATCTCGGACGACACGTTGACGATGTCGCCCCCGCCGGCGACGCGCATCAGCGGGATGGCAGCGCGGGTGGTGTAGATCGGGCCGAGCATGTTGACGCCCACCACGAACGCGATGTCGTCGTCGCTCGCGTCTTCGATCTTGCGGATGCGGGCAACGCCGGCCACGTTCAACAACACGTCGACGCGTCCGAATTTGTCGGCCACCTCAGCAAACGCGCGCCGCACGCTGTCGGGTTGGGTGATGTCGCACACGATCGGTGTCGCGGCGGCACCGATGTCGGCTGCGGCGGCCTTCAAGCGCTGTTCCCCCCGGGCGAGCATCACCACGCTGGCCCCCTCTGCGGCACATGCCCGTGCTGCGGCCATCCCGATCCCGGCCGATGCGCCGACGATCACGACGACCTTGTTGTCGAGATGCTGTCCCATGGTTCCCCCTGATGCCGGCCGCGCGGCGGATGCCCGGCCGTTCGTAGAAAGAGGTTACTATTTGTTTCGACGACGACTTCTCGGGGGAAGCAATGACAGCACTGGATGAGTCCAACAATGCCGGCCAGGTATGTCCGGTCACGCACTACGACACCATCAACGTGGCGTCTGCCGCGCCCGGCTGGCACTTCGACAACTTCGACGCCAAGCGCGAGGAAGCGCCCGTTCACCAGGGCCTCGCTGGAGGTAACGACTACTTCCTCGTCACCCGTCTGGCCGACATCCGCGCCACGTTCCAGAACCACGGAGTGTTCTCGAACAGCTCCGTCACCCCATCCGATCCGAACCCGCCGTACAAATGGATCCCCGAGATGCTCGACCCCCCGGTCCACACCAAGTGGCGTCAGCTGCTCGGTCCGTTGTTCACGCCGGTTGCGGCAGGCGATCTCGAACCGAAGCTGCGCCAGCGCTTCGGTGAGATCCTCGACGATGTGGCCGGGCGCGGCTCGTGCGATTTCGTACACGAGGTCGCGCTGGTGTTCCCGAACACGATCTTCATGGACATCATGGGGTTGCCGCGTGCCGATGCTGCGCTGTTCCAGAAGTGGGAGGTCGAAATCCTCCACGGTGGACGGGTGTCGCCGGAGGACCAGCAGCGCCAGTTCGCGGCGATGATGGCCGTGATCGGCTACTTCTCGGAGCTCATCGCCGAGCGCCGCGCCGATCCCAAGGACGATCTGCTCAGCATCGCGCTCGGCTGGAAGATCGATGGCGAGTCGATCCCGGATCAGGAGCTGCTCGATTTCTGCCTGCTGATGTTCATGGCCGGCCTCGACACCGTTGCCGCACAGCTCTCGTTCAGCTTCTGGCACCTCGCCACCCACGACGGTGACCGCAGCCGCATCGTGGCCGAGCCGACGCTGATCCCTGGCGCGATCGAGGAGTTTTTGCGCTTCTACGCGTTCGTCACGCCCGGACGCAAGGTGATGTCCGACACCGTGATCGCCGGCTGCCCGATCAAGGCCGGGTCGATGGTGTACCTGCCGATCGTGTCGGCCAACCGAGACCCGCGCGAGTTCCCCAATGCCGATCAGGTCATCATCGACCGGGAGAACAACCGGCACATCGCGTTCGGCGCCGGACCGCACCGCTGCCTCGGTTCGCACCTTGCCAGGGCCGAACTGCGGGTCGCGATGGAGATGTGGCACGAGCGGGTACCGAACTACCGCCTTCAGCCCGGTGTCGAGCTTCGTGAGCACGGTGGACAGATCGGCCTCGACAACCTGCCGATCGAGTGGGACGTCTGAGGCCCGCCCGGTGGACACCTCACGACACAGTGGCCGGGTGGCACTCGTCACCGGCGCAGCATCAGGTATCGGGCGGGCCACGGCGCTGCGCCTCGCCGCCGAGGGGGCGTTGGTCCTCGCCACCGATGGCAATCGCGATGGGCTGGCGTCGCTCGTTGCCGAAAGCGCAACGATCCACACCGTCACCGGGGATCTGTGCGACGCGTCGTTCGTTGATCACCTGGTGGACGCGGCCGAGGCGGTCGGACCGGTGCAGATCCTGGCCAACGTCGCCGGGATCATGGATCACTTCGTGCCCGTCGGCGAGATCGACGACGAGCTGTGGGACAGGGTGCTGGGGGTCAACCTGACCGCGCCGATGCGGTTGTGCCGCAGGCTCGTCCCGCTGATGGCCGCTCGCGGTGGCGGGCGGATCGTCAATGTCGCCTCGGTCGCCGGGCTCGGCGGTTCGGGTGCTGGTGTCGGCTACATCGCCAGCAAGCACGGGCTCATCGGCCTCACCAAGCACATCGCCTACACGTACGGCCCGCAGCAGATCCGTTGCAACGCAGTGTGCCCCGGCGGCGTTGCCACCAACATCGGCACGACCGCGGCGCCGACGGTGCCGTGGGCGTTCGAACGCCAACTCCTGTCGATCGCCCTTGGTGAGCGAACCGCAGAACCCGACGAGATCGCCGCGGTCATCTCGTGGCTCGCCTCCGATGAAGCCAGCAACGTCAACGGGATCGTCATGCCAGCCGACGGAGGCTGGAAAGCCGCCTAACCCAAATCTTTGGGTGACTGGCGGTCAGGCGGGCTTTGGTTCGCGGGGGAGACCGAGGGCTCGTTCGCCGAGCAGGTTTTGCATGATCTGGTTGCTGCCCCCCGAGATCGTGTACGCCTTGGCGTAGAGCAGCTCGTCTTGCCAATGCCCGCCGTCGAGCGCATCGGGTGAGTCGGTGGAGAGAAGGCCGTACACGCCCTGCATGGTCACGGCGTACTCGGCGAGATCCCAGTTGAGCTGAGCGAAGCCGAGCTTGGTGAGCGGTACGTCCATCTCGCGAGACGTGCCACCCGTGCGGCGGTGCGTCGCTGCCTGGGCGACGAGGGTGGCGATCTCGACGCGTGCTGCGAACCCGGCGATGTGTTGCCGCACGACCGGATCGTCGGCGAGACGGCCGTGCCGGGAAGGAGTGGCGCGCGCCAACGCGATCAGCGCATCGAGATTTTGGCGTAGGCGGATCACCAACGCGCCGACACCGGCTCGTTCGGAGGCGAGGCTGTCGGTGGCGATCGTCCAGCCGTTGTTCAGGTCGCCGATCAAGGCATCGGCGGGCACGCGCACGTCGTCGAAGAACACTTCGTTGAAGTCGGAGGTGCCGGTCATCTCCCTCAGCGGACGGGTGCTGATCCCCGGCAGCGCCATGTCGAGGGCGAACACGCTGATGCCCGCGTGCTTGGTGACCGACGAATCGGTGCGGGCGAGCAGATAGCCCATGTCGGAGAAGTACGCGTTGGTGCTCCACACCTTCTGACCGTTGACGATGAAGACATCGCCGTCGCGTACGGCCGTGGTGCGCATCGACGCCAGGTCGCTGCCGGCATCGGGTTCGCTGAAGAGCTGGCACCACACGTGCTCGTAGCTGCGGATCCTGGGTAGGTAGTGCTCGCACTGGGCCTCGGTGCCGAAGTGCAACAGGGCGTGCGCAGCGAGCGCGCCGGCGCCGATCGGAACGGCAGCTCGTGCCCTGGCGAACTCCTCGGTCACGATGAACGCCTCGGCAGAGTCGTGATCGGCCCGACCGCCGTACTCCACAGGCCAATCGGCACCGTGAAAACCGGCCGCGTACAGATCGCGGCTCCACGCCCGCAGCACCTCCGACTCGGCTGTGGTCTCCGGCGAGCGCGTACCCACGCGATATGGCAGATCTGGTGCATGGGCGGCGATGTAGGCGCGGACTCGAGCCCGGAACTCGTCGGCTGCGAATGTCATGGCGTCAACTCCTTCGTCATCGGGTAATCAAACTAACCTGACGAATACGTCAAGTCGTAGGGGGCAGGGACATGTTCGATCTCAGTGGTAAGGGAGTGGTCGTCACCGGCGGCGGCCGCGGTATCGGTCGTGGCATTGCTCGATCGATGGCGAAGTGCGGGGCCGGAGTTATCGTCGCCGGTCGCACTGAGGCTTCGCTGCTCGACACCGTCGACGAGCTGCGTTTGCTCGGTGTCGTGGCGTTGCCGATCGTGACCGACATCACCAGCCGGGAGTCACTCGACGGTTTGGTTCAGGCAGCGCTGAACGAGTTCGAAACGATCGATTGCTGGGTCAACAACGCCGGCAGCGCTAACGCCTCCGATGTCGGACCGCTGATCGACCTCAGTGAGCAGAGTTGGGATGCGGTGGTCGACCTCAACTTGAAGTGGACCTTCTTCGCCGCGCAGGCTGCGGCGCGGGCGATGATCGGCCGCGGCGGGTCGATCATCAACATCTCGTCGCGCAGCGGCTCGCAGCCGTGCCCGATGACCGGCCAGTACGGGGCGGCGAAGGCCGGTGTGGAGAGCCTCACCACCACGATGGCTGTCGAGTGGGGGCATCACGGGATTCGGGTCAACGCTGTCGCGCCCGGTCTGGTACCGACCGAGGAAAGCCTTGCGCCGGGTGGCACGTTGAGCAAGGCGAGCCGGGTTGCTCGACAGGTCGAGACGGTGCCGTTGCGGCGGCTCGGCACGGTCGACGACATCGGTGCAGCATGCGCCTTCCTTGCCTCCGACGAATCGGCGTGGATCACCGGCGAGACGATCCACATCACCGGCGGCAGCCGAATCACCGTCGGCTACCTGAGCTACATGCACCGCATCACCCAACAACTGGCCGACGCGGGCCCTGCTGCCGAAACGGATGTCAGAACGCCCTGAAGGTGACGAGCGGGTCAGCTCCGTCGTCTGGCCTGGGCGACGTGACGGGCGTGGGCGCGGCGGCCTCCGAGCTCGGTGTGCAGCGCCATCAGGCGCATCGTCCAGCCGACGAGCCCGTACTCGGAGGTGACGCCGATTGCGCCGGTGACCTGATGGCAGTCGTCGTACGCGTCGCGGGCGGTCATCGCGGCGAAGGTGGCCGCCGACGCGGTGATGAACTCGTCGGTGTGATGCCAGGCGCCGCGCCGCGCCAGCCACTTCGTTGCTTGCGCGTTTGAATACGACTTCGCCAACCGGTGCTGCACCGCCTGGAACGATCCGATCGGGCGACCGAACTGCTGGCGATCGGTCACGTGGCGGGCGCTGAACTCGACAGCGGCCTGCGCCAGCGCGCCCACCTCCGCGGCGATGCCGACCTGCCATGCCCGGCGCAGGACGTCGCCGCTTCCCGCACCGAGCGGCTCGGATCGACGCACCCGCACCCGTCCCATCGGGTAGCCGGCGCGGGAAGGAACCATTTCCACATCCACGTCGTCGCGGCTGGCCACGCTGGCGGCGTCACCATCGAGCACGAGGTAGGCATCGCACGATCCGGCGTAGCGCACGAGTGCGTTCGGCGAGGCCACCAGCCCGACCAGGTCGGGGAGGTCGCGCACGCCGGCGAGCGGGGCCACCAGGACCCGGGCGACGATTGGCGCACAGGCCACGAATTGTGCGGCACGTTCGGCGACGATGGTTGCTTCGATCGGGCCGGCGTCGTAGCCGACGTCGAGAAAGCCGCCGGCGTTCAGCTGTGCCATGAGGTCGTGGTCGATCGCCGTGCCGATGTCGCGGGCGCGCTCGTAACCGGCGTGGTCGCTGAACAATGCCCGCAGCGCATCATCGAGCATCTGCTGTTCGGAACTGAGTTCGAGATCCATGTCAGCGGCCCCGCGGCAGCTCGAGGCACAGCCTGGCGATCTGATCCAGCTGCACCTCGTAGGCGCCGGCAGCGATCATCGCGGTGGTACCGGTGACCATCTGCCGGTCGGCCTCGGTGCCACCGGCAAGAGCTTGATCGCCGAGCACCTCGTGGCACGCCCAGCCGACGGTCCGCTCCATCGGCCCGGTGATCGACCGGGAGACAGCGGCCATCGGACGCGCCCCGTGGGGATCGGTGATCCGTTCGCCGACTGCCACGTAGTTGAGTGCCCGTGCCGCCTCGCACCAGGCGTACGCGAGGCCGAGTGTCTCTTCGACACCGGGATCGGTCACGTCGATGCCAAGTTCGATTGCGTCGCTCACGGTCTGGTCGATCACGTACTCGCTGTGTTGGTGCCGGGCGATGCCGACGCGCTCGTTGGCCAGCGCGTTGCGGACGATGTCCCAACCGCAGTTCTCGTCGCCGAGGCGGCAGGACACCGGCACGATCACGTCGGTGAAGTGGATCTCGTGGATGAGGTGCGTGGCGTACGGGTTGGGGATTTCGCGGACTTCGATACCCGGGGTGTCCATCGCCACGAGCAGGATCGTGATGCCCTCCCGCTTGGGGGAATCGGGGTCGGTTCGGACCAGTACGAAGCAGTAGTCGGCAGCGTGCGCGTAGGACGTCCAGACCTTCTGGCCGTTGATGACGTACGAGTCGCCGTCACGCGTTGCGCTCGTGCGGAGCGCGGCGAGATCGGACCCTGCGTCGGGTTCGGAGAACCCCTGGCACCAGTTGACCTCGCCTCGCGAGATCGGCGGCAGGTGCAGTGCGAGTTGCTCGGGTGTTCCGTATCGCATCAGCGCCGGGCCGATCCAGTTGGTGTTCATGTACTGACCGCCGCGGGGCTCGCCGACGGACCACGTTTCCTCGCTGATGATCAGTTGCTCCCACGGCGAGGCCTGCCGGCCGCCGTACTCGGTTGGCCAGTGCGGAGTCAGGAACCCGTCCTCACCGAGTGCTGCACAGAACGCCTTGACCGCCTCGACATCGGTGGCCTCGGGCATGTCGCGATCGTCGAGGGTCCATCCCGGCCGGAGGTGTTCGGCGATGCTCGCTCGCAGCGCAGCCCGAAAGGCGGTCTCGTCATCGGTCCAGTCCAAATTCATGAATCTCCCTGCCGGTTCGTTCGCTGCGGCAACTCTAGTGTGATGTAGCTACCTATACTGAAGTCTGATACAAAGCAGTATAGATCGGTATGGTTGCTGGCATGGACCCAGTTCGCAATCCTTACTCACCCGGTGCAGGGCTGCGGCCCGCTGAGGTCATTGGGCGAGATGTGGAGATCGCTCACTTTGACGTGCTGCGGGCGAGGGCCCGTCAGCGACGGGGCTCGCAGAGCTTGGTCCTGACTGGCCTGCGTGGCGTTGGCAAGACCGTGCT
>JANOKQ010000465.1:0-7688 GCA_031419375.1 Acidimicrobiaceae bacterium | reverse complement strand
CTTTCCGACAGCGTTCGAACACTCGGCGTGCCAGCTCGCTGTGGCCAAGAGCATGGTTGGCCAACATGATCGTCTGCACAGCCTCCTCGGAGTACGGCCGGATGGTGAGGACCCGCTCGCCGTGCCACACCGCACTCGAATAGTTGCCGCCGATGATCAAGTCGGCGGCGATCAGGAGGTGCACTCGCGCGACCCGGTCGCGGTACATCGCCCGAGGTTGGTCGATCCAATGGTTGGCAGGCACATCTTCGAGAAGATCCCCAACGGCGAGGTCGGCGGCTTGTTGGAGCAGCGGCAGTCGTTTCGACGGTGAGCGCTCGGCGCGAGCGATGAGCTGATCGAACGTGTCGAGGTCGAGGGTCACCTCGTCGAGCGCGAATCGATAGGCGCCCGACATCGTGGTGAGCATCCGCCGTGCCTGATCACGATCCTCGAATAGGTACTTGCGCAAGATCGACACGTAGCTCTCGAGCGTTCCTGTCGGGTTTCGGGGCGGCGTACCGGGCCACAGCTCTTCGATCAGGCTGTCCTTGTGCACGGGATGACCGCGTCCGAGCAACAGCAGCTCGAACAGTTCCTTCGGTTTGACCCCGCCGAAGTCGCCCGGGCCAAGAACCGCCCCAGAGCGCGAGATTCGCAAGGGTCCGAACATCGAGATGTGCATTTGGTTCACCCGCCTGGGACTGGCCACGAGGCCGCCTCACCTTTGAAAATACTTGTGGTATTCGGAACTTTGCAAGCGAGTGTTGAGTGAAAATACGGATTCTTTACAAAGCCGTAGATGTTTGTTTAGAAGTTGTCAAGCGACCGCACTGTACGTGGTTTATAGGCCACCTGGAGAGGCAGCGAGGGGGAAGCTTTCCGCAAGGTCTCGTCGGTAAAAATCGGGGGCTCATCCGCCTCAGGCGACAGCTGGTTCGGCGGGCCAGCGGAAACGGATACTTCAATGCACGCACCTGTCCTTCGCGGACGCCGTAAGGCGTCGCGCCCGACCGCGGGAAGGTCGAAGTCGGTCCTGTCCGCTGCGCTGTGCACAGCGACGCTGCTGGCCGGCGGTGCCCTCATCGCTCCCACCGGATCGGCTGCACCCGGTGACGGAACCCGCTTGCCGTGGGAGGGCTTCGACAGTCCTGATGTCGCGGCTCCGGTAGGTCAGGGGTTCAACTTGAACCCGTCGGACATGCGCTTCATGTTGCAGCAGATCAAGATTGCCGAAGAGCATGCTCGTACCGCGACTCCGGCCAACCCGTGTGGCACGCTGCTCGGCAATGGGCCACTGCAACTCCCGCCGGCCTCCACCGGCGGGAACCTGCTGCCGTGGGGGCTCCGTACCGTGGACGGCACGTGCAACAACCTCACCCCCGGCCAGACCGGTTTTGGTGCGGCGGACCGGTTGTTCCCGCGTTTGACGACACCGCAGTTCCAGAACGCACAGGATGGGGATCCCGATGGTCCTGGTCCGGCGCCGACGGCACCGACGTCGTATGCGCAGACCAAGGGGCTCGTGTTCGATAGCAAGCCGCGTACGGTGTCGAACTTGATCGTTGATCAGACGGCCACGAACCCGGCTGCGGTCACGGTGGCGGGTGCTGGTGCGGTTGCCGATCCGGTGACGGGGACGTTGGAGATCTTGAACATCACTCCTGACGGTGGCCTGAACGCCCCGTACAACTCGATGTTCACACTGTTCGGCCAGTTCTTCGATCATGGTTTGGATCTGCTCGGCAAGGGCGGCGGGACGGTGTTCGTTCCGTTGACCGCTGACGACCCGTTGTTCGTGGCGGGATCGCCGACGAACTTCATGGTGCTGACCCGGGCGATCAACCAGCCCGGTCTCGACGGGATCCTGGCCGACGACCCGGCCACGCCGTTGGTCGATGAGAGCGCCGACAACATCCACGAGGCGTCGAACTCGACGACGCCGTTCACCGACCAGAACCAGACGTACACGTCGCACCCGTCGCATCAGGTGTTCCTGCGTGAGTATGCGTTGAACGCAGCGCTTGATCCGGTGTCGACGGGGTTGTTGATCACGGTTGCCGGTGGGATGGGGACGTGGGATGCGGTGCAGACCCAGTCCTCGACGCTGCTCGGGATCAATCTCGCTGATGCGGACGTGTTGAACGTGCCGATGTTGGCGACGGATCCGTATGGCAAGTTCTTGCCGGGCGTGAACGGGTACCCGCAGCTGGTCACCTTGACTGGTTTGGTTGAGGGGAATCCGTTGGCGAATGCTGGTGCTGGGATCACGATCCCGGCGAACGTGATCCGTACCGGGCATGCGTTCTTGGATGACATTGCCCATCACGCGGCACCGGGTAGCTATGACCACGACAACAACCCGGCGACGCCGAAGATCCCGCAGACCGCCGACACCCTCGCTGGGACCGCCGATGATGGTTTGGCGTCGACGTATGACGACGAGATGCTCGGCACCCACTTCATTGCCGGTGACGGACGGGTCAATGAGAACATCGGCCTGATGACGGTGCATCACGTGTTCCACGGTGAGCACAACCGGTTGGTCCCGTACATGAAGGACCTGGTCTCCACCGATGATCCGACGCAGTTGCCCGAGTGGCAGACCGCGCCGGGTGTGTGGAACGGTGAGCGTCTGTTCCAGGCGGCACGGTTCGTGACCGAGATGGAATACCAGCACCTCGTGTTCGAAGAGTTCGGCCGCAAGGTCCAACCGGCGATCAACCTGTTCGCCGGGTACGACGCCTCGATCGATCCGGCTATCTCGGCCGAGTTCGCCCACGCCGTCTACCGCTTCGGTCACTCGATGCTGAACGAAGACGTTCTTCGCTACCGCGGCGACGGCACCCCGAACAACATCACGTTGTTCGATGCGTTCCTCAACCCACCGGCGTTCTACAGCGGTGTGGTCCCGGTGGCCGGTACCGGTGCGGCCGATACCGCTGCTGGTGACGTGATCCGGGGTATGACCACCCAGGTCGGCAACGAGCTCGACGAGTTCGTCACCGATGCGTTGCGCAACCGCCTCGTCGGGCTCCCGCTCGACTTGGCTACGTTGAACATCGCCAGGGCACGAGAGACCGGCATCGCCCCGCTCAACGCGGTGCGTCGCCAAGTTGCTGCTGCCACGGGCGATGCGTTGCTGGCCCCGTACACCAGCTGGTTCGACTTCAGTGCCTCGATGCGCAACCGATCCTCGTTGGTCAACTTCATTGCGGCCTATGGCACGCACTCGACGATCACGTCCTATGACCCTGACGGGGCCGGTGCCGTGGTGGCGGGGAGCACGGTTGCTCGTCGTGCCGCAGCAGCGTTGATCGTGGCCAACGACACAACCAACCCGGCAACCCCGCCCGACTCCCTCGATTTCATCATGGGTAACGGGGTGTGGGTGAGTGGTGCCGATGGTGTGACCATCACCGGTGTCGACGCGATCGATCTGTGGATGGGCGGCCTGGCCGAGCGTCCGCAGCCCTTCGGTGGCCTGCTCGGCTCGACGTTCAACTACGTGTTCGAGACCCAGATGGAGCGGTTGCAAGACGGCGACCGGTTCTACTACCTCAGCCGTACCGCAGGCCTCAACCTGCTCGTGCAGCTGGAGGGCAACTCGCTGGCCGAGATCATGATGCGCAACTCCGACGCCGGCAACCTGCCTGCTGACGTGTTCTCACGTCCGACCTACAAGTTCGATCTGGCCAACCTCGGTACCACCGGCCCGATCCTCGACGACGTCAACACCCCCTACAACGAGACAGCGCTGTTAGTTCGCCTCGCTGACGGCACGATCCGCTACATCGGTGTCGAGCACGTGGTGTGGGGCGGAACTGCCAACGGCGACCGCATCCAGTCCGGCGATGGCGTCGACACCCTGCGCGGCAACGACGGCAACGACCGCCTCGAGGGCGGCATCGACGGTGACAACATCATCGGCGGCCTCGGCGACGACATCATGACCGACGCGTTCGGTGATGACGTCTTGAAGGGCGGCGATGGCGACGACTACCTGTCGGCAGGCGTCGGCCTCGACATCAACATGGGCGGCCTCGGCAACGACTTCGTCTTTGGTGGTGCCGACGGTACCGAAACCCTGAGTGGCCCCGGCAACGACATCGTGTTCGCCGGTGGAGCCGCCGATACCGCCTTCGGCGACGATGGTGACGACTGGCTGGAAGGCGGACCCAACGCCGATGCGTTGGCCGGCGACAACGGCGCTCCGTTCTTCGACAACCCGAACCTTCCCGGCCACGACGTCCTCATCGGTGATAACGGCGACGACGACAACGACGGCGAAGGCGGTGACGACATCATGGTCTCCGGTCCAGGTCTCGACCGTATGAACGGCCTGTCCGGATTCGACTGGCTCACGTACCGGGCTGACCCTGCTGCAGCCGATGCCGACCTGACTCGACTGGTGCTCGGGGCCTTGCCCCCGGGCACACCGGTGCAGGTTGACCGGTTCACACTCACCGAGGCCCTGTCAGGTTGGAACCTCAACGACACCCTGCGCGGTGACAACTCCGACGCGACCACCATGCTCGAGCACGAGCTGAACGCGGCGGGCATCGCCCGAATCAGCGGGTTGGCAGGGCTGCTCCCGGCGGGGGCAACATCGTGGACCGGTGGCAACATCATCGTCGGCGGTGCCGGAAACGACCTGATCGAAGGTCGTGGCGGCAACGACATCATCGACGGTGACCTGTGGCTCGACGTCCAGCTTCAGGCGCCCAACCCCGCCACTGCAGACCCGTTGGACACGCAACTCGTCAACTCGATGACTGCGTTGCGGGCCGCTGTTGCGGCCGGCACCATCGATCCGGGCACGATCACCATCGTCCGGTCCCTGAAGGCTTCGCCGACGCCAGACAGCGATACTGCGGCCTTCAGTGGTCCGTTGGCCGACTACGACATCACCTTCGTCGGAACGAAGGTGCAGGTGGCCCACGTCCGTGGTGACGGGGCGCTTCCTGGCGCCCTCAACACCGGTGTCGACATCTTGTCGAACGTCGAGCTGTTGGCCTTCGCCGACCAGACCATCCCCAGCCCCGTTGCTCCGACCCCGGTCGGCAACGGTCAGCTGCGGGCGACGACGACGCCGGCGGTTCCTTCACGGATCTCCGTCGACGGAGTGGTTCGCCACGACTGGGGTATCGACTGGGTGACGATCCCGGCTGGCAACCACCTGGTCTGCTGGAGCGATGTCGTAGGCTTCACCACTCCGGCCTGTCAGACCGTGACAGTCAACACCAACGCAACCACGGTGGTTGACGGGGCGTTCGGCCAGATGGGTCTGCTCCAGGCAGGAGTCGCTCCCGCAGGTGCGCCGACGACGGTGTTCGTCGACGGTGTCGCTCGCGACGAGTACGGCCTGTACGCATTCATGGAAGTTGGAGCACACACGGTGTGCTGGGGTGACATTGCCGAGTTCCAGGCTCCCGCCTGCCAGATCGTCAACGTCACCGCAGGAGCCCAGACCACGGTGACGGGAACGTTCACCCCGACCCCGACACCGACGCCTGGGCCGGCACCGAGTCTCGGTGTCACCGGTTTCTTGCGGGTGGAGACCAGCCCGGCAGTGGCAGCCCGGATCGAAGTGGACGGGTCGGCACGTGCTGATTGGGGCCTCACCTGGGTGAAGACCCCGGCCGGGCCGCACCAGGTGTGCTTCACCGATGTGCCCGGATTCATCACTCCGGCGTGTCAGACGGTCACCATCGTTGGTGGAGGAACGACTGTAGTGGTCGGCAACTACCTGCCGCTCGGTCTGCTGCAAGTGGCGATCACACCATCGGTTGCGGCCGACGTCGTGATCGACGGGGTGCCGAGGAATCAGTTCGGTGCCTACTTCTTCCTCGAGCCGGGCACCTACAACGTCTGTGGAACCGATGTCGTTGGATTCGTCACGCCGGTTTGCCAGGCGGTCGTCCTTGGAGTCAACCCGCCGCAGACCGACGTCTTCCTCACGTACGTCGCCATTCCCTGAACATGGGAACGTGATCGCAATCTGACCTGCGTCACGCGCTCTTCGCCTGGTGTGTGGTGCAGGTCATGAGCAAGTTCAATGAGCAAGCTCCGAACAAGAGAGCGGCACTCCGGTGCCGCTCTCTTGCCGTTTTCGACTGGATGCCCGCTTGCGCTCAAGGGGCTCGCTCGCGCTCAAGGGGCTCGCTCGCGCTCAAGGGGTTGGTGCGAGCGCGCCGACGTGGCCGGCGAGCGAGCAGAGGCCAAGCGGGGCGATCGCCGACGGTACGACCCGGTCCTGACAGGTCGACCTTTGGAAATCCTTGGTGTTGGCGAGATGCCTGCGGTGATCGCCTGAGCGAATGTTACGACACGCTTACGAACGTGTTACGAATATTTCTGCTTGGAAGACACCCTTAAACACGGGGTGGCGTGGACATCACCATGGGTGGGCTGTACCCAAAGTTTTCGCGAAGGATGCGTCGTTATAGATCAGGGGTACAAATCCGCCTTGGGCGACAGCTGGTTCGGGCGGGCCAGCGGAAAACGGATACGGACCATGAAATCATCAGACGAAAGCGGGCGGCCGCGGGCGTTGCGGCGGCGGGAGCGGAAGGGGAAGTCGGTCTTCTCGGCGTTGCTGTGTACAGCATCGCTGTTGGCCGGCGGAACGTTCGCCATTCCGATCGGATCGGCGGCCCCTGGCGACCGGTTCCCCTGGGAGGGATACGACACACCGGCCGGTGCTGCACCGGTCGGGGCGGGATTCAACCTGAACCCATCGGACCTTCGCTTCATCCTCCAACAGATCAAGATCGCCGAGCAGCACGCTGCCACGGCAACTCCGGCCAACCCGTGCGGCACGCTGCTCGGTAGCGGCCCCTTCCAGATCCCGACGGTGGCCAACAATGGCGAGATGCTGCCATTCGGTCTCCGCACCGTTGACGGTACCTGTAACAACCTCGTCCCCGGTAGGGACAACTTCGGTGCGGCGGATCAGTTGTTCCCGCGTCTCGGGCCGATCGATCTGCGTGCCGCGGAGAACTTGAGCTTTGATCCTGACGGTCCAGGTCCGATCACGATCGGCACGCCGACGTCGTACACGCAGACGAAGGGCATCGTGCAAGACAGCGATCCCCGTATCGTCAGCAACCTGATCGTCGACCAGACCGCATCCAACCCGGCTGCAGTGGCCAAGGCGGGGCTCGGTGCGCCGGTTGATCCCGTCACGGGAACGCTGTTCATCCCCAACGTCGCCCCAGACGTCGGGTTGTCGGCACCGTTCAACTCGATGTTCACCCTGTTCGGCCAGTTCTTCGATCATGGTCTCGACCTCGCGGCCAAGGGCGGCGGAACGGTGTTCATTCCCCTGGCCTCGGACGATCCGCTGTTCGCGGTCGGTTCGCCGACCAACTTCATGGTGCTCACCCGAGCGCTCAACCAGCCAGGCCTCGACGGGATCCTCGCCGACAACCCGGCGACGGCCATCGACGAGAGCGCCGACAACGTACACGAGGCGATGAACTCGACGACTCCGTTCATCGACCAGAACCAGACGTACACGTCGCACCCGTCGCATCAGGTGTTCGTGCGTGAGTTCGCATTGAACACTGCTGCCGATCCGGTGTCGACTGGCCGACTGATCACCGTCAACGGCGGGATGGCTACCTGGGATGCGGTGCAGGCACAAGCTGCGTCGATGCTCGGCATCCGTCTGGCTGACACGGACGTGTTGAACGTGCCGTTGCTGG
>JANOKQ010000464.1:0-7954 GCA_031419375.1 Acidimicrobiaceae bacterium | reverse complement strand
GGCGGTTGCGGGCCACCATGAGCGTGCAAGCGATCATGGCTTCGATCATGCCGATCGCAACGATCACGGTGTTCCCGATCACGCTCGTGCGCGGCGAGCTCGACGAGCTCACCGCCCGCTCGCTGCCGTACCTGTTGATCCTCGCCGTGATCACCGGCACGTTCGCCCACGGACTGATCGTGTACGCGCAGCACACCGTGCCGGTGTCGACGATCGGGATCATGCAGGTCGCCCAACCGGCGCTCGCGGTGTGCTGGGCATACCTGCTGCTCGACCAAGGCCTGCGCCCGGTGCAGTTCCTCGGCATGGCCCTCGTGATCGCCGGTCTACTCGCAGTTGTGATCATCACCCGCCGAGCCCTCGACCCCGAAATCACCTGACGCCGGCCCGCCTGAACGAGTCATCCGAGTATCGAGCGCCCACCCGTTTGCGCTCTCGACACTCGGATACCCCTCTGCACACTCCGATGACACGCGTGCACTGGGACCGTGATGCCCGGGCCGATTTTCCGCCGGTGTGCACCCCGACACGAACGCGATAGCGTGACACGTGCATACACGGGGAGCTCGCAGGACCGGCGGGCTGAGAGGGTGGCCGACCGCCACCGACCCACGAACCTGATCTGGGTAATGCCAGCGGAGGGAGCCATGGGTATCACCACCACCATCAAGAACACCGGCAAGAACACCGGCAAGAACACCGGCACATGCGCTGTCGTCATCGGCGGCGGGCCGATCACGTCAACGGTCGCCGATCACGATCTCGTCATCGCCGCCGACGGCGGCTACGACGCGGCGCGGGCCGCGGGCCTCGACCCGCATGTGCTCGTCGGTGATCTCGACAGCATCAGCGCGGCGGGGCTGGCGTGGGCCGAATCGCACGGTGTTGACGTGCAGCGCCACGCTGCCGACAAGGACCGCACCGACACCGCGCTGGCGCTCACCGAAGCCGTTGCCTCGGCACCGGGCGAGGTCGTGCTGTACGGCCCGATAGCGGGTGACCGTCTCGACCACCTCCTCGGAGCGATCATCGCGCTCGGATCGCCCGAGCTTGCCTCGACGGGCTCCGTGTCGGCCCGCTTCGGCGGCACTGCCGTGCATGTCGTCCACCCCGGCCACACCGTGGAACTTGCCCTCACAATCGGGACCGTGTTCTCGCTTCTACCGCTGCACGGGCCATGCGCCGGGGTCACCGTCGGCGGTGCCCGCTGGGCGCTCAGCGACGCGGTACTGGTGCCGGGTTCCACGGTTGGAATCAGCAACGAAGCCGACGGCACGAACGTGGTGGTCTCGGTGGCCACCGGGGTGCTCACCGTCATCATCCCCGAGGTGCTGGCATGAGCCGGGCCCGGCCCGTCAGCGGGCTGGCAATCAGGCCGGCAATCAGACTGGCAATCGGGCTCGGGCTGGCCCTCGCGGCGACCGGCTGCGCCGACTCCGACAGCCCCGGTACCGCCGCGCCTACCACGGCGCCGGTGGTGCTGACGCTGCTCACCTACAGCTCGTTCCCGGCAAGCGATACCACCCTCAACGAAGCGATCGCCACCTTCACCGCTGACACCAACATCGGTGTCAGCGTGATCGCCGCCGGGGATGCCGGAACGATGGCGAGCAAAGCCACGCTCAGCGCCGGGAACCCCGAAGGCGACGTGATGTGGGGAATCGACAACACGCTGCTGTCGCGGGTGCTCGACGCCAACGTGTTCGACCCGTACGAATCCCCTGCGCTGCCCGAGCTCGATCCGGCGCTCACCGCCTTGGTTCCCGGCCACGAGGTCACCCCGGTGGATTTTGGCGACGTGTGCGTCAACTACGACATCGCCTGGTTTGCGGCGCGCCAACTCGACCCACCGGACACTTTTGCCGATCTTGCCGACCCGGCCTACCGCGATCTGCTCGTCGTCGAGAACCCGGCCTCGTCGTCGACAGGCCTGGCGTTCATGCTCGCCACAATCGCCGAGTTTGGTACGGGTGAGTCCGGCACGGGCGAGTCCGGTACCGGCGAGCAGGACTGGCTCGACTACTGGGAGAGCCTCGTCGCCAACGGTGTCGAAGCCGTCGAGTCGTGGGACATCGCCTACTACGAACGCTTCAGCGGATCAAGCGGCGACGGGCCGAGCCCGCTCGTGGTCAGCTACGCCAGTAGCCCACCGGCCGAGGTGCTGTTTGCCGACCCACCCCGCTCCGATGCACCGACCGCGGTGGTGGCCGAGACGTGCTTCCGCCAGGTGGAGTTCGCCGGGGTGCTCCGCGGTGGCGACCACCCCGACGAAGCCCGCAAGCTCGTCGATTTCCTCGTCAGCAACGCGTTCCAAACCGAGGTGCCGCTCAACTTGTTCGTGTGGCCGGCCCGCCGCGATGTGGTTCTGCCACAGGTGTTCACCGACCACAGCGAGGTCGTCGCCGACCCGCTGACCATTGAACCCGGCGCCATCGCCGCCAATCGTGAAACGTGGGTCGACGAATGGACCGCCGTCGTGGTCCGCTGAGCGCAGCCCTCGCCGGGCTCCCGCGCTGGCTCCGGTGGGCGCTGTCGGCCGCGCCGGCGGTGTTGATCGTGGTGTTCTTCGTGTGGCCCGTCGTCACGTTGGTGATCGAGGCCACGGATTGGGACGACGCATCGCGCATGCTGACCCGACCCGGTACTGCCAGCATCGTGTGGTTCACCGCGTGGCAGGCAGTGCTCAGCACCGTCGCCACGATCGCGGTTGGGTTGGGGCCGAGCTACCTGCTCTCGCGATGGTCGTTCCCCGGACGCCGGCTGCTCGCCGCCGCGGTGGCGGTGCCGTTCCTGCTTCCGACCGTGGTCGTCGGCGCCGCATTCGCGGCGCTGCTCCCCGACCGCCTCGATGCCACCCCTGCGGCCGTGATCTGCGCCCACGTGTTTTTCAACGTCGCGGTGGTCGTCCGCCTGGTCGGCACGGTGTGGGCGCAACTGCCCGACGACCTCGTCGGAGCCGCACGCACCCTTGGGGCCACGCCGTGGCAGGCAACCCGGATGGTCACCCTGCCGTTGCTGCGCCCGGCGATCGCAGCCGCGGCGACGATCACGTTCCTGTTCACGTTCACGTCGTTCGGTGTCGTGCAGATCCTCGGCGGGCCCGCGCATCCGACGATCGAGGTGGAGATCGCCCGCCGGGCCACACTCCTCGGAGACATCAGCGGCGCAGCGGTGCTGTCGCTCATGCAACTGCTGCTGCTCGTCATCGTCATCGCCGTAGCCGGACGGTCGCACCGCTCGACCGTTGCGCTCCCACTTCGCCGCCGCCAGCGCAACGTTGCGGGCACCCGCCGACAGCGGGCGATGCTCTCGGTTGCGGCTGGCGCGACCGCGGCGTTCGTGGTGGTGCCGCTCGCCGCACTCGCCCTCGGGTCGGTGCGCCTCGGTGGCCGCTGGACGCTCGCCGCATGGACAACGCTCGGCGATCGCAGCATTCGCCCGGGCGTGTCGCTCCCGGTCGATCCGCTCGCGTCGATCCGCGCCTCGGTCGGGTTCGCGATCGCCGCAGTTGCGATCAGTGTGGTGATCGGGACGAGCGCAGCGCTGGCGATCGCTGCCTCGAGATCAGGCGGGCGACTCCTCGACGTCGGGGTGATGTTGCCACTCGGCACATCCGCTGTGACGATCGGGTTCGGGATGATCATCACGTTCGACCGCGCCCCGTTCGACTGGCGGGCGAGCTCGTGGTTGATCCCCGTCGGGCACGCGCTGGTGGCCACCCCATTCGTTGTGCGCGGCCTGCTGCCGGTGCTCCGCAGCCGGCCGGTTGGATGGCTGGAAGCGGCGGCCACCCTCGGTGCCTCGCCCGTGCGGTCATGGTGGGAGATCGACGTGCGCCGACTCGGCCGCCCACTGGTGACAGCAGCAGGTTTGGCCGCCGCAGTGTCGCTGGGCGAGTTCGGCGCGACCACCTTCCTCAGCCGGACCGGGACGGACACGATGCCGCTCGCCATCGCCGGTTTGCTCGGCCGCGCTGGCGACGTGCCCCACGCCCAGGCCGCCGCCCTCGCGGTGATGCTGATGCTGATGACCCTGGTCATCGTGGTCTCGATCGACCTGTTCGATTCGGCCGCGCCGGCGTGAGCCTCGAGGTGTGCGACATCGTGGTGCGCTTCGGCCCGAACGCCGTTGTCGACGGTGTGTCGCTGCACATCCCCGACGGGGAGGTCGTTGCCTTGCTCGGCCCATCGGGGTCCGGGAAGAGCACACTGCTGCGGGTCATCGCCGGGCTGATCACACCGAGCAGCGGATCGGTGCACATCAACGACGTCGACATCACCGCACTGGCCGCACATCGGCGCGGCGTCGGCCTGGTGTTCCAAGACAACCAACTCTTCCCCCACCTCGACGTGGCCACCAACATCGACTTCGGCCTGCGGATGCAGCCCCGTGGCGCGGCTGGGCACCGGGCCCCTGAACGCCGGGCCCCTGAACGCCGGGCCCGGGTGGGCGAACTGCTCCACCTGGTGGGCCTGACCGGGTTCGAGCGCCGAGCCGTCGGGTCGCTCAGCGGCGGCGAGGCGAAGCGGGTCGCGCTGGCCCGCTCGTTGGCCCCCGCGCCAGCCATCCTGCTGCTCGACGAACCGCTCACGGGGCTCGACGACGAACTCCACGACCGCTTGGCCGCCGACCTGGCGTCGATCTTGCGGGACACGGCAACCACGGCGCTGCTCGTCACCCACGACGCGACCGAAGCGGCCTTGGTGGCCGACCGAGTCGTCATGCTCACGTCGCTCAACAAGCCTGCGCCGTAGCCTCTCGCCGATGGACGACAACCCGCGACCGCCGTTGCGCATCGGGTTTCTCGGTGCCGGGCTGATCGCCACCTATCACTCCAAGAGCCTGCGCCGCAGCGGTGTTGAAACGGCCGGGGCCGAAACGGGCGGGGCCGACGTGATCCGGGCCGGCGTGTACGACCTCGACCTGGCGCGCGCCGAGGCGTTCGCCGCTGCATCGGGGCACACCGTGTGCGCCAGCGAAGACGAGGTGCTCGATACGTGCGATGCCGTGTACATCTGCACGTGGACCAACGCCCACCCCCACCAGGTGGCCAAGGCGCTCGAGCGCGGGCTGGCGATCTTCTGCGAGAAACCCCTCGCTGTCGGCCTAGACATCGCCACGGAGATGACGGCATCGGTCGAGCGGGCCGGGGTGGTCAATCAGGTGGGCCTGGTGCTACGCCGCTCGGCCGCGTACAACTGGGCCAAGCAGCTCATCGACGATCCGGCGGCGGGACGGGTGATGGCAGTGGTGTTCCGCGACGACCAGTTCATCCCGGTCCAAGGCCACTATGCCTCCACGTGGCGGGCCGATCGCACCCTCGTTGGAGCGGGAACGCTGTTGGAACACAGCATCCACGACGTCGACATGTTGCGGTTTCTCGTCGGTGACATCAGCCGCGTCAGCGCGAACACCGCCAACTTCCACGGCCACGATGGAATCGAAGACGTCGCGACCGCAGCCGTCACGTTCGCCAATGGGGCCTTGGGAACCCTCACCAGCATCTGGCACGACAACCTGGCCCGGCCGAGCCTGCGCCGAGTGGAGGTGTTCTGTGAACGCCGCCACGTCATCATCGAAGGCGACGACTGGACCGGGCCGGTGCACTGGACCGACGCCGACAGCACCGGCGGTTCACTCGGCGGCCCGCTCGGCGAGGCGGAGATCGTCGCCGCGGCGACGGGTGCGACGGGTGCGCTCGGCGGCACGTCGAACCCCGACGAGGCCTTTGTCCGCAGCGTGATCGACGGGCACCCGGCCACGCCGGACTTCGCCACCGCGCTCGCCGCGCACCGGGTGGTCGATGCGATGTATCGATCGGCGCTGTCCAGCGGCAACTCGGTCGTCGTCGATGGCTGAAGCCAGCGACCCGTCGGCGGGCTGGCACCCTGTCGAGATCAGCACAGCGACGACCCACGCGGTGCGTCGCGCGGTGCTGCGCGTGGGTACACCCACCACCGAGGTCACCTTCGCCGAGGACGAGTGGCCCGGAGCCATCCACCTCGGCGTGTTCGACGACGAAGTTCTGGTGGGCACCAGCACGTGGATCCCTCGGGAGATGGCCAACCGTCCGGGTGTAGCCGCCGTGCAACTCCGCGGCATGGCCACACTCACCAGCCACCAGGGACGCAAGGTCGGCGCAGCACTCCTGCACTCCGGGCTCGCCCGGGCCGCATCTGACGGTGCGGCGATCGTGTGGGCCAACGCCCGCGATGCTGCGCTCGATTTCTACTGCGCACACGGGTTCGCGGTCATCGGCGAAGGCTTCGTTGATGAGGCCACGCAACTCCCCCACCACCGAGTCGTGATCGAGACGCAAATTATCCAGACCCAAATTATCCAGACGCAAATTATCCAGACACAGAATCCTGGCGGCCGCACCAGCTGATTTCCGTTTCCGGCCACGGGCCACACGACAGTGCGCCATGCCAACTGCCGACGCCGAACTGCTCCGAACCCGAGCCCGGGGGTTGCGAAACTACGGGGCGTTCCTGCGTTCCTGCGAGGCCACCACCGTCTATCTCCGCAGCGATATGAATACCTGGATTGGAGCGACCCCGGAGCACTGCCTCGACGAGTTGACAACGTTCCGGAACGAATTACGCCGGATGAACGACGACCTCGTCAGTATCGCCATTCGGCTCGAGCGCGACGCTGACGCCGCCGCGCTTGTCTCACCAACAGCGATCCCCTGACATGCCGTACATGGCCTTCGACCGAGAAAACCTTGAGGCGTTGCGCACGGCGATGCGACGTGCCGACGAGCAGTTGGGCAGCCAGATCTCCTGCGACCCACTTGCGCTCAACGTGACGTCGGCGGTCACCAGGGTGCGACAAGCACTTCACCAGAAGTGGCTGCCGATACTCGATGGGATCTTGCAGTGCATGGCGTTGGAGGCGCGCAACCCGGTGCGGATCGACCCAACCGATCTGCAGCCCGTGTGGCTTCCGCTGTACATGGCCGAGGGGTGGCAGGTCGTCACCGATCCGATGTCGCCGCTTACGGTCTCTGTCGCGCAGGCCACCGCGTTCGGCACATCGCTTGCCGATGGCGACCTCGATGAACTGCTCGATACGGATGCGGAACCGGTGTGGCTTGCCGGTGTGCTGGCGATCATTGCCGATGACCCTGCGCTCACCGTCGCGTTCCGCAACGGGTTCGACGGTGACGAACCATGGGCCGAGGTGTTCACGCAGATCGGGGCCGCCCATGGGGCCTCGGGCCAGAACCTGGCATTCAACCCGGGCACGATCGAGGACCAGCAGCGGACTGCGCTCCTCGAGCAACTGATGGGCAGCCTTGGGGGTATCTACTCGTCGGGGCCCCACAACGGTCGTACCGGTTTCTACCCGTCGGTGATCGACCTCATCGCCGAGCCATATACGGCGGCGTTGATCGTCGCCCACGTCACGCTGAACTCGCGCATGCTGGCGGCGGCCAGCGCTGACATCCTGTCGCGGTGGTATGAGCAAGTTCCCGACCGCTTCGTGTATCCCGATCTCGCCGGGTCAGGCCCGAACACGGCCGACATCCTGTTCGCCGCTCTGGCCGCCGATCCGGCTGCGGCAACCGCGTTCTTGCTTCGCGTCAGCGCACGACCGGAGCTCCTGCTGCGCACCGCCCACGACGACGACAACGTCGAACGGCTCCTCGTCGCAGGCACCAACCCGGCCCATGTCAGCGCCGAGCTCGCCGGTCAGATTCTGGTTCCACTGATCGAAACGATTGGAGCCTGGTCGTACGGTTCTCTGGGAGTCGCAGTACGAGGCGAAGATCTCGCGCCGCTCATGGGGTCTGCCCTCGCCCCGTGGCTGCTGCAGTTCGGCCCTCGAGCTGACGAGTTCGGTTGGACCATGGGCCAGGGCGACAGCGTGCTGGCGTGGTTGCTGGCCAACGGTGCCGCGGCCAACCTTGCTGCGGGGATCGCCGGCTGGCACGACCGTCTCGCCGCGG
>JANOKQ010000463.1:0-2571 GCA_031419375.1 Acidimicrobiaceae bacterium | reverse complement strand
CCAGATCGCGACATCCTGGTCGATGCCCGGGCCGCACGACACCTCGCCGGCAACGCCCGACTGGTGCTCGACTTGATGATCGATCGACACCCATTCCTTCATCGAGTTGGAGTAGTACTCCGTCGCGCCCTCGGGGAATCTTGTCAGGTACCACATGTCGAACATGCACTTCTGCGGGTCGCTCGGGTGCGGCGTCGCCCGGAGCCAGATGCAGCCATCGGGCTTCATGCTGAACGAGATGTTCGGGAACACCGTGTAGTGGTAGTTGTCGGTGAGTTGCTCGTCGGAGTACCGCGAGAAGTCGTAGCCCTTCGACACGCCGAGCTCGCGTTTCGCCCGCTGGAGCGCGAGCCGCAAGCCCGACAGGTCGTCGAGATACGGCGCCGGATCGACATCCCAGAACGTGAGGTCGGCGTCGAGGCTCTTCAGCGTGCGCTCCGGCTTGCCGCGATACTGCGGCCCCGGCCCACCACCCGGCATCAGCATCCGCGCGTGACCCGACTCGTACAGATCGAACTGGCAGCCCGAATGATGCTCGTTCATCGACGCCAACGTCTGCGGGTGCACGTACGGCAGGTGGTAGCTCTCGTTGAAGTTGTCCTGGACGCACTTCCAGTTGAAGTCGCCCTCGACGGACACCCAGTGGGTGCGCTTCATGTTCTCCATCTCGTACGCGTCGAGATGTTCGGCGACGGGGTCGAGCCAGTCGCGCAACGGGGCCGCATCGGGATCCATGTTGAACCAGACGAAGCCCGCCCACGTATCGGACGGCATCTCGATCAGGTTGCGGACGCCGCACGGACTGCCCTGGACGAAGTCGTCCTCGTCGGGCACCCATTTCAGTTGACCGTCGCTACCGAACCGCCAGCCGTGGTACGCACACTGAAATTCGCCGCCAATCAGCGACCCGACCTCGGCCGTCACCAGACGGTTCCCGCGGTGCTGACACACGTTGAAGAAGACGCGAATTGCATGGTCTTCGCCGCGTACCGCGATGACCGAATCACGTCCGATCTCGTAGGTGATGTAGTCGCCGGGCGTCGGGATCTGATCGCTGCGGCCCGCGACCTGCCACACGCGCGGCCAGAGCGCGTCTTCCTCGAGACGGGCGAACTCCCGCGACCAATATCGGTCACCTCGTATCGCAATGTCGCTCAACGCGGGCTCAGGCGCCTTGGAGCGCGAGATTCCTCGCACGCTCACCGGTTGATCAACCAGATCGGTCATCGGGTACCCCACTTCGCTCGCGCTGGTCGAATCCTTGATCGGACGACGATCCGGGCTCGACGACAGCAGTCAACTGATGACTAACGTAATGTATGTTCAGTGAGTCAGTCGTGTCGGACCCGGGTGCGATCGCGACAGAAGGGGCCGAAGTGCGAGCAACCGAGACACAGGCGTCATGATCCGCGGCATCCACCACGTGGCGATCTGCACGCCCGACATCGACCGCCTGGCAGCGTTCTACACCGAAGTTCTGGGCTTCGAAGCGGTGATGACGACCGAGTGGAGCGACCGTCCCCTCGTTGATCGGATGATCGGCGTGACCGGATCAGCGGCGCGCCAGGTGATGCTGCGCGCCGGCAACGCGTACCTCGAACTGTTCGAGTACGTGTCGCCATCGCCGACGGCTGCCGATCCCGCCCGCGGTCCAGCGAACCACGGCTACACGCACTTCTGCCTCGACGTGACCGACATCGATTGCGAGTTCGAACGATTGTCGGAACATGGCATGACGTTCCACGGCCCGCCACCCACCAGTGAAGAACTCGGCCACTCCCGGCTCCGGGCGATCTACGGGCGCGATCCCGACGGCAACATCGTCGAGCTGCAAGAGGTGCTCGACGCCTCGGTGCCCTTCGCGCTCGAGCACACAGCGATGGTTGGGGGGCGGCCGTGACCGACCAGACGACGCCCGTGAAGCTCACGCCAGGCGCAGCGCGGTGTCCTGGGCCGAGCACGCGCGACCTCATCCTCGGCGACTCGACGCCGCCGCCGGCTCCGCTGCTCGAGCAGTCGTACGTGTTCGAAGGCGACACCGACGTGCCCTACGAGGAGTACACGTCGTCGGAGTACGCCGTGGCCGAGCACGACCACATGTGGTCACGTACATGGCAATGGGCGTGCCGCGACGAGCACATCCCCGAGCCCGGCGACTACTACGTGTACGACGTCGGTGACCGCTCGGCGCTGATCGTGCGGGGGCCCGACGGGACGGTCAAGGCGTTCCACAACGCATGCTTGCACCGTGGCACGCAGCTCAAGCCGCCCGCCACCAGTGGGTACAGCCAGCGTTTGCGCTGCCCGTTCCACGGCTGGACCTGGTCGCTTGACGGCGAACTGGTCGACCTGCCATGCGCATGGGATTTTCCGCACGTCGACGCCAGCACTCACCGCCTACCGGAGCTGCGGACCGGGCACTGGGGCGGCTTCGTCTTCGTCAACTTCGACGACTGTCCCGCAGAGCTGATGGCGCCGTCGCTCGATGAGTATCTCGGTGTGCTGCCCAAGCACTTCGAGAACTGGGATCTCGCCGACCGCTACGTCGAAGTCCACATCCGCAAGCGTTTG
>JANOKQ010000462.1:0-5350 GCA_031419375.1 Acidimicrobiaceae bacterium | reverse complement strand
GGCCGGCGGCCACCTCGTCGCCGATGCGAGCGGCTGGTTCACCAGCTGATCGAGCTCGCCTGAAGCACCGCAACGGACCAGTCCTCCACGAGGCTGGTCCGTTGCAGTTTTCGACCAACTCTCCCCGTCATCGGTTTACGCTGAGCCGATGCCTGACCACGAGTTGCACCACCTGCCGGTAACCCGACTTGCGCGGCTCATCACCGAGCGTCAGGTGTCGTCACGCGTGCTGCTCGATCTGTATGCGTCGCGGATCGAAGCGATGAACCCGGCGGTGAACGCCGTCATCACCCTCGACCTCGACCGGGCCACTGCAGCCGCTTCAGTCGCTGATGCCGAGACGGCGGCAGGCCGCAGCACGGGCCCGTTGCACGGCATTCCGGTCACGGTGAAGGACGCCCTCGCCGTAGCTGGGATGCGGACGACCGGTGGGGCGATCGAGCACACCGACCACATGCCCGAGCGCGACGCCGATGTGGTCGCCGCGGTGCGCGCCGCCGGGGCGATCCCGTTTGCCAAAACGAACGTGCCGCGCTGGTCCGGTGACATCCAGACCTTCAACGACATCTTCGGTACCACCAGCAACCCGTGGGACACATCGCTGGTTCCCGGAGGATCTTCGGGTGGCGCGGCGACGGCCGTGGCGCTCGGCTTCACCGGGTTTGAACTGGGCACCGACATCGGCGGGTCGATCAGGATTCCCGCCGCCTACTGCGGCGTGGTCGGCCACAAGCCGAGCTTCGGCCTCGTGCCGTGTGGCGGCTACCTCGACCGCGTTGACTACGGCACGACCGAGCCCGACATCAACGTGCACGGCCCGCTCACTCGGTCGGTCGACGACGCCGAACTGCTGCTCGACATCATCGCCGGACCGCCTCCTGATCGTGCGGTGGCGGTTCGCCATGAACTGCCTGCGGCCCGGCATCGGCGGATCGACGAGTACCGGGTCGCGGTGTGGTCCAGCGACGCAAGCTGCCCCTCGTCGATCGACACCATCGCCGCGGTCGAGGGTGCCGCGGCGGTGCTCGCTTCGCTCGGGGCGCGCCTCGACCGTGAGGCACGACCGGAGATCGACGCCAACGCGGCCAGTCAGCTCGGCGGGTTCCTGATCGCCAGCGCGACGACGCCCGCGCTGGGCGTAGAGGAGACCGAGTTCTTCGCTGCGCTGGCGTCGTCGCCGGACACGCCAGCGGATGTCGCCCAGCTCATCAGCCCGTACACCACGACGCACCAATCGTGGCTCGCCGCTGATGTGACCCGGGCGCAGATCCGCCGCCGGTGGGCGTCGTGGTTCGGTGAGGTCGACGCCCTGATCTGCCCGGTGATCGTGACACCACCGTTTCCTCACACCCAGGCCGGCACGATCATGGATCGCACGATCACCATCGATGGCCGCGAGCGGCCCTACATCGAACTGCTGTGGTGGTCGATGCTGATCGGCATGGCCTACTTGCCCGCCACCGTGATCCCGGTTGGCTTCACCTCGGACGGGTTGCCGCTGGCTGTGCAGGTGGTCGGCCCGTTCATGGAAGATCGCACCCCGCTTGCCGTGGCGCGAGCGATTCGCAACGAACTCGGCCCGATCACGTTTTCCGCCGCACCCATCATCCGGTAGCCCTGCGCGCGTTCAACGGGCCGCGAGCTGGGCCAGGTGGGCGATGTGGTCGGGGCCGATGCCGCAGCAGCCGCCAATGATCGTCGCGCCGCGGTCGAGCCACTGCTCGACGAATTCCCCGTAGGCGTCGGGGTCGAGGTCGTCGCGGAACAACGAAAGATCGCTGTTCGCCTCCCCCGTGGACGTGTGCGAGGCGACGAAGCGGTTGGCATATCCGCCGACCTCCACGTCGGCCCGACCCGCCTGTTCGATCACCTCGACTGCTGCTCCAATCGCCACGCCGATCGTCTCGGCCTGGCTGCAGTTGAACAGCACCGCTGTCGCCACGAGCTCGAGCGCCGCCGCCACGGCAACCCCGACGGGCTCACCGGATCGCAGGAAGCCGGGCCGGTCGTCATCGAGCGTGTACGAGATCCACAGCGGCCGTGCATCGCCGGCCCGGTCCAGCGCCTCGCGCACCGCGGCTGCCTCGGCCACCCCGCCGAGCGTCTCGCCAAGCCAGACGTCGACGAAGGGTGCGAGGCCGGCGACAAGTGGGTCGATGATCCGCCGCGCACCCTTGCTATCAAAGCGTTCCGGTCGGTACGACCCGAACAGCGGCGGGAGCGAGCCGGCCACCCGCACCGTCTGGCCATTGGAGCCAGCCACGGCAACCGCTTCGCGGGCGAGTCGACCCGACACTGTCGCGAGGTCTCGGGCCTCGGCAGCGAAGCGCTCCTCGCCAATGTGAAACGGCACGATGGCGTAGCTGTTGGTGGTGATCACCCGCGCACCGGCGTCGATGAAGTTCACATGCGCTTGCACCACCCACTCCGGCCCCTCGGTCAGCGCCAGTGCCGACCACTCCGGCTGCCGAAACGGCGCACCGATCCGCCACAGTTCGCGCCCCATCCCACCGTCGAGCACCGTGACACGTCTGTCCATCAACCCCATCAGGCCATCCTGTCACGGAGCGCTAAGCGGCAAGATCAGCGACTACGGCGCCAGGCCGACCGTCGCAGACGGGACGGTATCCGGCACCGGTGCGGACTCGGCGGTGATTGGGGTGGGCGCCGGAAATGTCGTGGTGGTCGCGCGGGGTAGCGACGTGCTGGTGGTGCTGGTGCCGTTTGCGGCGAAGAAGGCGTCGAGTTGGGTTTGGGCATCGGCGATGCGGGTCAGTTCGGCTGGATCTGAACGGCCGAGCTCCACACAGTCCTGTGTGAGCTGAGCGACGTTCTGGCCGGCATCGTCCCAGATCTTGCTCATCGCCGCGTCGGCGGTGAACGCGGCGAACTGCACGTAGGTGACGCACTTTTCGACCTTGTCGACATCGACGGGCGGTGTCGTCGACGTGGTCGTTGCGGCCAGCGTGGTCACCACAGCCTCGGTGGAGTACGTGGTGGTGCCTGGGTTCGCTGACGCACCTTCGGTAGACCCCCCACATGAGGTCACAATTCCTGCCACGCCAAGCCAGTACAAGGTCCCCAAGCGACGTCGCATATTCATCATGTTACGTCATCGGCTGCAACCTGTCCTCGCTTAACAGGCTGGCTCAAGACGTCCGAAACGCTCCGCCCGACCGGCTGCGGCGGTGTGACCGCGCCGGTACCGTGACCCGGTGACCACCGTGCTATCGATCGCCGTACTGGGGTTCATGGCGGTGCGGCTGGCGACCGGGCTGAAGGTGTCACGCTCGGGTCCGGGCAGGGCGATGGTGCGCGAGCTGCTGGCCCGGCTGGGGTGGCGTCACGCGTGGCCGATCCCCCTGGTGCTCACTGCGGTGCTGGTCGCCGCTTCGTTGCTCGTGCAGGTCCCCGGGCTCGACTGGGGGTGGTGGTCGATGATCGGCGGCGAGGGCAACCCGGTGTTCGGCTCGTCCGACGCCATCGCGGGGAGTGCGTTCGAATGGCTGATCCCCTTGATTTTCATGGCGATGCTGATTCCAGCGCTCCCACTATTCGCCGCGGCCGAGGAGCGCATCTTTCGCAGCGGGGCCGAATCATGGTCGCCGTTCAAGCGTGTGGCGAAGACGCTGCAGTTCGGGTTGATCCATGCAATCATCGGCATCCCGCTCGGTGCCGCGCTGGCGCTCTCGATCGGCGGCGCCTACTTCCTGCGCGTGTACCTGCGCGAGTTCGCGGCCACCCGGTCGCGCCAGCAGGCCACCCTCGAATCAACAACTGCGCACACGGCCTACAACGGTGCCATCATCGCAATCGTGCTGATCGCCTACATCCTCATGGCGGCCGGGTTGTGAGCGCCACACCGTCCGATATCGACATCGTCCGCGACACCGCTGTCACGGTCACGTTCGAAGACGACCAGGTGTGCGTGTTTCCCGTCCGCGATTTGCGCGCCGCATGTCCGTGCGCAGCATGCCGAGGAATGCGCGAGAGGGGCAGGACCGCCTGGCCGCAACCGGGCCAGAGTGATGACATCACCATCATCGACGCCGAACTCACCGGAGCGTGGGGCCTGGCCATCCAGTGGAGCGACGGGCACAGCACCGGGATCTACGCGTGGAGCGTGCTGCGCCGCTGGTGGGACTCCGGTCTCGCCGAGCCAATGGTGATCGACCCCACGCCAAGCTGACGGGCTGGCGATCCGGGCTGGCGATCCGGGCTGGCCAGGCGTCGGTATCCTGGCTTGCATGGCGCTGCCACCACCTCCCCCACCACCGGCCGGGCTCCCCGCCAACGGGCCCATTGGCACCCTGGCGCACTGCTACCGCCACCCCAACCGCGAGGCGGGGCGCAGTTGCACCCGATGCGGGAAGTCGGCTTGCAGCGAGTGCCTCGTTCGGGCCTCGGTCGGCTCGCACTGCATCGATTGCACCAAGGCCGCCCGACCCGACATCAAGACCCGTGCCCGGTACTGGAACGCCGGTCAGCCGGCGTTGTTGACGATCATCTTGATCGGCATCAACCTTGCCGTGTTTGCGTTCGTCACGCTCAGCGACGCGTCCTCGCTCGGTGGACGTCGCGGGATCACATTGCGCCAGTTCGAGCTCGGACTCAACGTCGCGTTCCTCCAAGACGGCCGGAACGAGTGGTACCGCCTCGTCACGTCAGGCTTCTTGCACTTCGGAGTCATCCACATCGCGCTGAACATGTGGTTGCTGTACCAACTCGGCAACTTGCTCGAACGCCCGCTTGGGCGATTGCGATTCGGAATGCTGTACGGGGCCGCGCTTTTCGGCGGGTCCTTCGGCGTGCTGATCGAGAACTCCGGTGGCATCGCCGGTGGCGCATCGGGAGCCGTGTTCGGCCTGATGGCAGCGGCCGCGGTGAGCATGCATCGCCAGGGCATCAGCATCTGGCGCACCGGAATCGGGACGACCTTGTTGCTCAACGTTGTGCTTACGTTCACGATCCCGGGGATCTCCAAGGGCGGTCATGTCGGCGGTGCTGTGGCCGGGGCGATCTGCGGTTTCATCATGCTCGCGCCGCGCTGGAAGGCATTCCCCAAGTGGGCCGCATACGCCACACCGGCCGCGGTCGCAGCCGTCAGCCTGATCGGGAGCTACGTCATCGCCACCACCGGCGGTTGAACCAGGTCGCTACCGTGGCACAGATGGAGGCTGCGGTCGGTTCCAAGATGGCTGCGACGATCGTGTCGACGTGTGCCGACGGGGGCCTCGACCTCAATGCCAGCACGGCAGTCGGCGCGTACAACGCGCTCGTCGACGCGCCGTTCCGCCTCCCCGGCCCCGACGAGTGCCTGGTGATCGTGATTGGTAACTCCCGTGCGATC
>JANOKQ010000461.1:0-1956 GCA_031419375.1 Acidimicrobiaceae bacterium | reverse complement strand
GGCAAGAAGGCGTTCGTCACCAACCGCGTCGGGGACTGGGGTGTGATGATCGCCATGTTCCTCGCGTTCCAGGCGGTCGGCACCCTCAGCTATAGCGGCATCAACGCCGCAGCGGAATCCGGTGCGCTGGCGCAGAGCACGGCCACCGCCATCGCCGTGATGCTGTTCATCGGCGCATGCGGCAAGAGCGCCCAGCTACCGCTGTACCTGTGGCTACCCGACGCGATGGAAGGCCCCACCCCGGTCAGCGCGCTCATCCACGCCGCGACGATGGTGACGGCCGGGGTGTTCTTGATGACGCGGGTGAACCCGGTGATCCACGCCTCGTTCACGTGGGTCCCCATGTTGATCGCGATCATCGGCTGTGCCACCGCGTTCTTCGCGGCCACCATCGCCGTGGCCCAGAACGACATCAAGAAGGTGCTCGCCTACTCGACCATCAGCCAGCTCGGCTACATGTTCCTGGCCATCGGCTCGGGCGCCTATGTCGCGGCGATCTTCCACATGGTCACCCACGCGTTCTTCAAGGCGCTGCTGTTCCTCGGATCGGGGTCGGTCATCCACGGCATGCACCACGAGCAAGACATGCGGCGCATGGGTGCCCTGCGCAAGCTGATGCCGATCACCGCGTTCACGTTCATCATCGGCTGGCTGGCCATCGCCGGGGTGCCCCCGTTCGCCGGTTTTTGGAGCAAGGACGAGATCTTGTTGTTCGCATTCGCCAAGAGCCCCGTGCTATACGTGGTCGGTCTCGTCACGGCAATCCTCACCGCCTATTACATGACCCGCCAGGTGATCATGGTGTTCTACGGCAAGGCCCGCTGGGCCGATCACGCCGACGACCACGGCGCTCATGGCGACTTCAAGCCGCACGAGAGCCCGGCCACGATGGTGATGCCGCTGGTGGTGCTTGCCGGGCTGTCGATGGTCGGTGGCGCGCTACAGCTCCCGTTCACGAGCGACCTGCACTTCCTGGAGAAGTGGTTGGAGCCCGTGATCGAAGTCGGTGAGGCCAACATCCATGGCACCTGGGCCTACGACAACAAGTACGAACTGATGGCGTTCGCCATCGTCGCTGCCGTCGCCGGCATCGCCGCAGCGGTGATGGTGTACTCCAGACACAAGGCCAAGGCCGTCGAGCCGGTGCTGCTCGAACAGGGCTGGTACTACGACCGCACCGTCAGCGCGTTCATGGGCGGCCCGGGCCGCAAGGCGTTCGACGCGATCACCTGGTTCGATCGCACGGTCGTCGACGGGACGGTCAACCAGGTCGGCAGGCTCGTGCGCGGATCTGCGGGCGAAGTGCGCAAGGTCCAGACCGGATACGTGCGCCAGTACGCCGCGGCGATCGGCGTCGGCGTCGTGTTGTTGCTGGCGTGGTTCGTGGTGATCCGGGGGATCGTCTGATGAACTTCCCGATCCTCACCACCCTCGTCGTTGCACCTGCCGTTGGTTCGGTCGCGGTGGCCGTGCTGTCGAAGCGTCGGCCCGAGTGGATCAAGCTGGTCGCGATGTTGGCCAGCGTGTTCACCGGTGCGCTCAGCATCTGGGCGATGAGTTCGCTTGACACTGCCGACTCGGGTTTCCAGTTCGTCAGCAAGCACCCGTGGATCGAGCCGTGGGGCATCTCGTGGCATCTCGGGCTCGACGGCATCTCCGTATTCATGGTGGTGCTCACCGGTGTGCTGTTCCCGTTGGTGATCGTCGGCATCGACCCGCATCACGACCACAAGCGTTACTTCGCCTGGATGCTTCTGCTCGAAGCGGGGATGATGGGGAGCTTCCTCAGCCTCGATCTGTTCGTGTTCTTCGTGTTCTTCGAACTCGTGCTGGTGCCGATGTACTTCCTGATTGGCGGATGGGGCTACGCCGACCGGGTGTATGCGGCCACGAAGTTCTTCCTGTACACGATGTTCGGGTCGGCGTTCATGTTGTTCGGCATCATCACCACCGCAG
>JANOKQ010000460.1:0-1675 GCA_031419375.1 Acidimicrobiaceae bacterium | reverse complement strand
GCGCGTCGGGGTCGGGCTTGCGATGGACGCATGGGGGCGGTCGAGCCATGATGAGAGCTGCCGCTCAAACCAGGCTTGGCCGTGCTGCTCGGCCAATGCCATCAGGACGGTCGCGTCGGTTGGTGCGATGGCTTCGATGGCGAAGGGCTCGAGGAGGCGCGTGGCGAGGTCCTCGTCACTCAGTTCCCGGGCGAGGCGCAACGCTCCGGGCAGGAGGGAATGCTGGTCGCCTCGACGAACGGCATCCGGCCAGAACCGCAGGAGGGTCGCGACATCGTCGACCCGAGTCGCGCGTATCCCCTCGTCGGTGGTGTTGAGCGCGAGCAGGTTGTTCAGGGCGCCGGTTGGATCGCCCTTGGCTTGTATCGCGAATGCGCGTGTGTGTGGCCAGATGACGATGGCTGCCCGGCGGTACCAGCGGTCCATCGTGTTGCCCCAGTTGCCCATGTATCCCGTGTACTCGGTGTCGTAGGGCGTCAACTCGACGGTCGGGGTCACCTCCGCCAGTTCGGCGCTGCTCACCCCACTGTCGAATTTCCGTGTTTCATCGGCGGCTGGGACGATTACGATCGAGGAGTCGAGGATCTCGCCGAGGTCGAGACCGCTGTCGGGCGTGTCGTCAGGGTCGTCAGGGTCGTCAGGGTCGTCGTCCCACTCTGACCAGCCTCGCCGCCGCGAGCGCGGTGGCGCATCGTCGTAGCAGTCCCAGGTCTCCTGAATCTCGGCCTGAGCGAGCGCCATCTCGCAGCCTGCGTGTTCGGCTGCCTGTCGCAGGACGTTCACCCGGGCCGCGTCGTCGCCTTTGAGTTGCGACCAGCGCAGTCCTCGTTCGGTGTACTGGTGGTCGAGCAGCACGACCAGCCGATCGGGTGGCTCCTCCGCTTGCCGGTCGCCGGGCCAGCGAGGCTCGGGGGTGGACGTGTAGTGGCGTTCGAGCAACTCGGCCGTCGTGGCGGCGCGCGCTGCGGTGTTCCCGCGGGCGGGACTGGTGTCGCCGACGAGCAGGAGGTTGTAGGTGAGCACCACTCGGTAGCCGTTCTTCACCGGAAGCACCTCGTGTCGGGTGTCGGCATAGAACGCGACGAACGTGAGTGAGGACGCCGAGCCCCGATGTCGAACCGACTCTCCACGGTGCTCGACGACGAGCTCGCCGCCGTGGGACCTCGACGGCAGCAGCACGACCAACGTGCCGATCATCTGGTCGTTTTTCTCGGAGTCCTGGTGGGGAGCGAAGAACTGCTGGGGCTCGTACAGGAGCATCGAGTGCAGCTCCGCGTCAAGCGAACTCGTCGGTGGCAGACCGAGATCGTCACGGATGGTGTCGAGCATCGGGCGAAGCGTGCGCTGCCAGCGACGGTTGTCGATCCGCACCCGCGACCGAGGAATCTCCCACGTGTCGCGAACGCGTCGATCGAGGATCGTTTGCTCCCCGTGGCCGTACTTCGCAGGGCGGGCGATGAGCCGGAGCTCCTTCGCCTGCGCCGCGGTCATCGGCAAGCGGAGCTCGCCCACATCCCTGACCTCGATCACGAGATCATCGACCGGAGCGGTTCGGCGCGTGGAGAACGACCCTTCGCTGCGCAAGTCCCGCAGCACGGCTGCCAGTTCCTCGCGCGGGCTGGGGGCACAGCCGGACACTACTCCCGGTCATGGGGGTGCCGCCGGGGCCTTCGGC
>JANOKQ010000459.1:0-8978 GCA_031419375.1 Acidimicrobiaceae bacterium | reverse complement strand
GGACCGCCGGTCAGCTGCCGCCGGGGATGTCGCTGGTCCAGGACAATCGTGATGGGCCGTTGGTGCGGATCACCGGCACACCGACCACCGCTGGCACGTTCACCTTCACGCTGCGGGTCACGGATTCGAAGGGCGCGACGGCGAGCCGAAGCCTGAGCGTGACGGTCGCCTGATTCAGCGGAAGTAGGCGGCCTGGTTCAGCGGGAATAAGTCGAGGGGATGTCGATGTGGCCGCGACGCGACTTGAACCGCCACTGGCCGTTCTCCCGAACCAGTTCGTCGTGGTGTTTGCCCACCATCGACAACCGCGGCTGGCCCTCGGCGGTGCGCTCCACCACGGTCCACATCACCGTCGATTTGGCCGTATCGCCAGCGAGGTCGACCACCGGGCTGCTGATGATGTGATACGTGGAACCGACCAAGCCGGACAGCACCCGTTCCATCAACGCCTTGATCTGCTCGGGCCCCTTGGCCCGCCCCATTGGGCCGAGCAGTGCCTCGCCGTCGGCGGCGAACAGGGCCGCGTATGCGCCGAAGTCGCCGGCGTCGAGGTGCACGCCGTAGTCGACGAACAGCTGGTGAATCTCGGCGAGGTCTTCGAGTCGTCGCAGTCTGGCCTCGAGCTGCTCGCTCATCAGTGGCCGCCTTCGGGGATCGGCAGGCCGCGGTGCATGCGGCAGTTGTTCAGTTGCGGTACGTGGTTGGCGTCGTAGGCCTCGATCCACTCCTTGGGCAGCTTGCCCCACGCCTCACCGACGTTGAGCCGTCCACCCTTGCGAAGCCGTTCCGAGGCAACGACGTCGCCCAAGAAGATGGTGTTCTCCTCGGCGTCCATGCTGTTCATCACTTTGCACTCCACGTACGCAAGGGCGTCGAGCAGGACCGGGCACCCGGTCTGGCCCGGCTTGGTGGCCAGCCCGTCGAGCTTGTCGCCGTCGCGCCCCGAGCTGCCACCGAGGGTCATCAGGATGTTCAACGACGCGTCGATGATGTCGGGGTCGTTGCCGAGCAGGTGCACGCAGAACAGGCCGGAACTCACCACCATGTCGTGGGTGAGGTTGTACTTGGTGAGGCTGATGGTCATCCGCGGTGCCTCCGGCACGATCCCGCCGGCACCGGCCGACAGCGACATCAGCCCGTTCACCCGACCGTTGTCGATCGTTGTCACCGCGACAGGAAACGGTCGCAATCCGGCGAGCGTGTAGTTGGCGGCATCGAGATCAAGTGCCATGAAAATACCTCGTAGAGAATCGTCGGAGCGTCGGAGCGGAAATCGCCGGAACTGGGGTCGAGCATCAGCATGCCGGATCAGAGCGGCGGGTGTGAGCAAATCTGACGAATGTGTCAGAATCAGATCGTGTTGGATCGTCGATGGACCTGACCTTCCCCGTAGAGGCCGAAGGGTTCCGGACCCGTGTGCGTGAGTTCCTCGCAACGGTCCTGCCCGACGACTGGCAAGGCATCGGCGTCATGGATCAGCACGAGGCCGAAGCGTTCTCGATCACGTGGAGGCGAACGCTGTACGAGCACGGCTTCATCGGCATCACGTGGCCGGTCGAGTACGGCGGGGGTGGCCGGACCAAGCTCGAACAGGTGGTGCTGGCCCAGGAGATGGCGCGGGCGCGCGTGCCACTCGGCCGGGTAGCCGACACGACGAGCGTGAAGATGCTCGGCAACACGCTCGTGCGGTGGGGGACCGAGGAACAGAAGCGCCGCTGGCTGCCCGGCATTCTGTCGGGCGACGACGTGTGGGTGCAGGGCTACTCCGAACCCGAAGCCGGCTCGGATCTCGCCGGGCTGAAGCTACGCGCAACTCGTGATGGCGATCACTGGGTGCTCAACGGGCAAAAGATCTGGACATCGCGCGGCCTCGACGGGACGGGGATCTTCGTGCTCGCCCGCACCGATGCTGAGGCACCGAAGCACCGCGGGATCACCTTCATGCTGTGCCCCATCGACACGCCTGGGGTGGAGGTGCGGGCGATCACCACACTGACTGGCGAGGCCGAGTTCTGCGAGGTGTTCTTCACCGATGTCCGTGTGCCGGCGGACAACGTGGTTGGCGAGGTGAACAAGGGCTGGACGGTGGCCAACAGCCTGCTCGGGCATGAGCGTGGCGAGGAGGCGGCGACCAACCCGATCTTCTTCCGTGCCGAGCTCGACCGGATCATCGACCTGGCGCGATCGCGCGGACTCCATTTCGATCCGATCGTGCGCGACCGGCTGGCGTGGTGCCACATGAAGGTCGAGACGATGCGTTTCCTCGGCTACCGGATCCTCACCCAATACCTGCGCGATGGCGAGCTTGGTGCGGTGGCGTCGATCTCGAAGCTCTACTGGAGTGAGTATCACCAACAGGCGGTCGATTTGGCGCTGTCGATCATGGGGGCCGACGCGATGGTGCGCGAGGGGCGTCGACCGTACAGGCACTTCCGCACCGACGAGCCCGGCGCGGTCCACTCGTCGAACTCGTGGATCGATGTGTTCCTGCTGAACGCGCGCAGCGGCACCGTCTACGCGGGCACGTCGGAGATCCAGCGGAACATCCTCGGCGAGAACATCCTCGGCCTCCCGAAGGAACCGCGCGTCGGCACGTGAGCCGGCTCACTCCCAGCGGAAGTCGGGATCGCGCTTTTCGAAGAACGCAATCCGGGCTTCATCGGAATCGGCATGGCGCTTGACGCGGCCCGTGTAGTCCTGCTCGAGCCGGTAGCCGTCCTGCAACGACAGTGACTCCACTCGATTCGCCGACTCCTTGGCGAGACGCACCGCGATCGGGCTTTTGGATGCGATCAACCGAGCGATCGCCATCGCCGCGTTGATCAGTTGCTCGGGCGGCACGACCGCCTCGATCGCTCCCCGCCGATACATCTCCTCGGCGGTCACGAACTCGCCGGTGAGCAGCATCCGCTTAGCAAGGAACGGCCCGACGAGTCGCTGCGCGTGACGGACCCCGCCGAGCACGCCGACGTTGATCTCGGTGAGCGCGAAGCTGGTTCGATCGGAGGCAACCACGAGATCGCAGTTCGCCACGAGCGCAGTTCCGGCACCGATCGCCTTGCCGTCGACCGCAGCGATCACTGGCAACGCGCAGTCGTAGATCGACCAGAAGCAGTCGCGCACGACACGGCCCGGATCGATTTGGAAACGGGCATCGACGAGCGGTCCACCGTCTTCGAAGCGGCCATCCGGCCGATAGCGGCGCGGCGAGTCCTGGAGGTCGACACCTCCGCAGAACACCCGCGATCCGGGCGCGGCGCGCAGAATCGCCACCGACGCGTCGCGCCCCGCGCCGAGCGATTGGAACGCCTCGGCGAGCTCGCTGAAGCTCTGGTGATCGAGTGCGTTCACGGGCGGTCGACCAAAGGTGACCAGTGCGATCCGGTTAGTGATCTCGACGCTGACGTGGTCCATCGGCCGACACTACCGGTAGGCGGGTGCCGGGCCGAATGGCCACGTGCTCGCCCGGCTGGCCGCTCAAGCTGGGATAGACCGGCCGCTCAGGCTGACATCTGCGAATTGCCGTCGCGTCTGCTCGACTCGCGCTTGACCTCATCGAGCCGAGACTCGCCAGGGGTGGTGCTTTTGGTGTCGTCGACGGCGTGCACGACCCGATCTGCCACCGCAGTGGTGGCGTCGACGGCCTTGTCCGCCACGGTGGACGTCACGTCCTGGGCGGCGTCTTTCAGACGGCGGGTCCGCGGACCGGTCGTCGCCGAACGCACCCGGTCCTTCACCTGTGTGCGCTGCTCCTCGGTCATCGCCGAACAGGCGATGAACCCGGCAACGGTTCCTGCTACGAACGTCATGGATTTGATCATGTCCAGGTGTTCCCGCTTCGCGCCACGTCTAACCGCGACGGTACCCCTTGGCCGGCGCGGCCCCCCGTTGCCTCTCGCCCGGTACTAGGACGTTTGTCCAGTGGCGAACATGACGTCGAAGCGACTACACCTGAGATGTCAGCGGTTTCTGACGCCAATTGCACGAAGATGGAGAACAAATGAGCGTGTGTTCCGCGTATCGGTCGGTGGTCAAGTCTCGGTCCAGGTTGGCAGTGGCAGGGTGGCTCGTTGTCTCGAACGTGCTGCTCGTAGGCGTGCTCGCAGATTCCGCAGCGGCTGCAGTGTCGGTGTCGCGAGCCGAGGTGAAGGGCACCGAACTGCGTCTCGAGGGGACCGCGATTGCGTCGCGTAACATCACCGTCGACGGTGTGGTCATGGGCGCCAGCAGCACGTCGGGCACCTTCCGCATCAACCGCAACCCGTTTACAGCACCCGCCGACTGCACCGTCGATGTCCGGGATGGATCTGCGACAATCACGGTCGCCCGGTTGTCGGGCTGCACCGTCAGCACCGCCCCGCCGCCCCCCCCGCCGCCGTCTGGCGACACCGTCGCACCGACTGCGCCGGCCGGGCTCACCGTCACCGTCGTCGGCACGACGATCAGCCTCAGCTGGGGGCTCAGCACCGACAACATCGCAGTGACTGGCTTTCGACTCACTCGCAACGGCACGGTACGGACCACCACCACCACCGCCTTCGACACCACCTTCCTCGATACGGGCCTGGCCGCCGGGACCTACACCTACACCGTTGCCGCTTTCGATGCCGCCGGCAACACGTCGGCACAATCCAACAGTGTCTCGGCGACCATTGCCGGGTCGGCGGCGCTGTCGTTCCTCACCCCGTCGCAGCTCCCCGCAGCGGTCATCGGCGAGCCCTACCTCGGCTACATCGTGGCCGACGGGGGCGTCACCAGCTACTCGTTCAAGTTGGTCTCGGGTAGGGTCCCTGAGGGGATGCAGTTCACGGGAAACACGTTGCCCGCACGGCCGGAAGCGCGGGTCACGGGCACCGCGACCACGGTCGGCACGTCGACGTTCACCGTCGAAGTCAGGGACGGCAGCGGTGCGTCTGCACGGAGGACGTTCACCATCGTCGTGACCGCGGCCCCGCCACTGGCTATACCCGCCGGTGTCAACGTGTTGGATGCGGCCACGGTCGGGGTGTCCTACAGCGGTGTGCTCCCGGTATCGGGCGGGGGACCGCTTCATAGTTGGGCGCTCATCAGCGGAACCCTGCCGCCCGGGTTAGCGCTCGGTGTCGGCGTTGTCTGGGGCATCCCCACAACCGCTGGCACCCACAGCTTCAGCGCCCGTGTCACGGACAACCTCGGTGCCACCGCGACGGGGCAGTTCTCCGTCACCGTCGCGCCGTGAACGCCGCAGCGGGCTAGTTGCCGATGAACTTCGCGGGGCGTCGTTCGATCATCGACTGCACGCCTTCGCGGCGGTCGTGGGTGGTCGAGATCAGCGCCTGGGCATTGCGTTCGGCTTCGAAGGCAGTGGCGATGTCGGTGTCGAGCGAGCGTCGGTACAGGCGCTTGGTCATCGCCAGTGCACGGGTGGGGCCGTCGGCGAGACGGGCCGCCAATTCGAGCGCCGTGGGCACCACTTCGGCGGCGGGCACGCACCGGTTGACCATGCCCCAATCGTGCAGGGTTTCCGAGGGGACCGGGTCGCTCAACATGGCGATCTCGTTGAGCCGGTGGAACGGGATGATGCGCGGCATGAAGTACGGATCGCCGGCATGCGGAACCATGCCGCGGCGGGTGAACACATGGGTCCAGCGCGCTCCCTGGGCGGCGACCACCAAGTCGGCGAGGAGGGCGAGCATCCACCCGGCCCCGGCGACGGTGCCGGTGACCGCGCTGACGACCGGGGTCTCGATCTCCCACAGCCGCTGAAACAGGGCTTGGTACTGCGTGGTCGCGAAGCGGTAGTCGAGCGTGGTCATCGTCGCCAATGCTTCCGGTGATGCGGTCACGTCGGCACCGGTGCAGAAATCGCGCTCGGTGCCGGCGATGACGATTGCCCGTACCTGGGAGTCGCGGTCGGCCTCGCCGAGGAGGTCGTGCAGTTCGACGCACGTGGCGACATCGATCGTGTTGCGCTTGTCGGCACGATCAAGGGTGAGGTGCAGGACCGCTCCGACGCGTTCGATGCGCAGCGCTCCCCGTTCTGGGGCAACGGTTTCGGGGGACCCGTATTGAGGGGAAACGGCTTCGGGTGACATGGAAACCTCGCTCGATCGACGGTGCGGGGACCGGCCGCCGCTACATCTGACAGTAGCGTCGTGCAGGATGAACGTCGCCAACTTCCTTCGGCTCGCAGCCCGCAGCTTTCCTGATCACCCTGCGATCAGTTGGCGCGGCACCACGATTGGATACGACGAGTTCGACTGTCGCTCCGCTGCGTTCGCGCAGTGGCTCATTTCGATCGGCGCGGCTTCCGGGCGGGTGGTGCTGTACCTCGACAACCGGCCCGAACTGCTGATGACCATGTTCGGCACGTTCCGTGCAGGTGCGACGGTGGTGCCGTGTAACTCCCGGCTGACTGCCGACGAACTTGCCTTTCTGATCGCTGATTGTGCGGCCACGGTCGTCGTCACCGATGCCGAGCATGAATCGGTGGCCCGTCGCGCTGGTGGCGCGGCGACGGTAGTGGTCACGGGTGCCGAACTTGACGAGGTACTCGCCGCTGAGTCGCCGGTGCGTGACGTCGTCGACGTGGACCCCGACGCCGTTGCATGGATCTTCTACACGTCTGGTACCACCGGGCATCCGAAGGGGGCGATGTTGTCTCATGCCGTGCTCAACTTCGTCACGGTCTCGTGGCTCGCCGATCTCACCCCGCTCGACGAGCGCGATGTCACGTTGCACGCTGCACCGCTGAGTCACGGCGCGGGGTTCCACGCCTTGGCGGCCACCGCTCGCGGGGCGCGCCAGATCATCCCCTCCAGTGTCAGCTTCGACCCGGCGGCCACACTGGAACTGATCCAGCGCGAGGGCGTGACCAACACCTGGATGGTCCCGACGCAGATCGTGATGCTCACCGATGCGGCAACCGTCGGTGCTGCAGCAGGCATCGAGGTGCCCAGCTTGCAGCATGTGGTGTACGGCGGCGCGCCGATCACGCCGGGCGCGATGACGCGGGCGTTGCAGCGCTTCGGCCCGGTCTTCGTGCAGCTCTACGGTCAGGGTGAGACGCCGATGACGGCCACCGTGTTACGCCGCCAGGATCATGTACCTGAACTGCTCGGCAGCGCCGGTCGTCCCCGCCCGGGCATCGAACTGCGCATCGTCGACGATGCCGGCCGGCCGCTCGCCGACGGCGAGATCGGTGAGCTCGCCGTCCGCGGCCCGAGTGTGATGACCGGCTACTGGAACCGCCCGGAGGCGACAGCGGAGACGATCGTCGACGGGTGGTTGTTACCGGCGATCTCGGCAAGTTCACGCCCGACGGAATCCTGTGGCTGCTCGACCGGGCCAAGGACATGATCATCTCCGGCGGTTCCAATGTGTACGCCGTCGAAGTGGAGCAGGTGCTTGCCACCCATCCATTGGTTGGCGAGGTCGCGGTGGTCGGCGTTGCCGACGATCTGTGGGGTGAGCTTGTCGTCGCAGTGATCGTGCCGGCCGACTGCGGCACCATCGCCGCGCCCGATACCGGTGTGCTCGATACCGGTGTGCTCGATACAGGTGTGCTCGATGCCCATTGTCGGCAGACGCTCGCCGGGTACAAGGTGCCGCGGCGTTACGTGTCGCTCGACGCGCTCCCGCGTAACGCCTATGGCAAGGTGCTCAAGCGCGAGTTGCGCGAACTGCTCTCATAGCGTCGTCACAACCATGGACACCCGCGCCAACCTTGCCCGCCTGCTCTCGCCATCGACCGTTGCCGTGGTCGGTGCCAACGAGAAGCTGGGGATGTCGAACAACGCCGTGCTGCCGATGCTGGAAGCCGGCCGCGATGTACTACTCGTCAACCCGAACCGGGACACGCTGTACGGACAGGCCGCCTACGCAAGCCTCGCTGCCGTCGGACGACCGGTGGACGCGGTGCTGTCGCTGGTGAATGCCGAACGATCGATCGAGGTCCTCGAACAGGCTGTGGCGCTCGGCTGCGGCGGCGTCGTGATCGCAGCTGCCGGCTTTGTCGAACAAGGCGACACCGGCGCAGCCCTGCAGCAGCGGTTGCAGCAGATCGCTGTGGCATCGGGGCTTGCTGTTGTCGGACCGAATTGCAGCGGGTTCAAAAATGTACCGCTGGGCGTCAACCTGTTCACCGGGGGACGACTCAACCTCACCTCGGGGGGAGTCGCGGTCGTGTCCCAAAGCGGGTTCCTGGTGCGATCGGCGATGGCTGCGGCGAAGGAGCGGATGCTCGGCATATCGATCGCAGTGTCGTCGGGCAACGAGGCGGTGTGCGACCTTGCCGATCACGTCGCCGTGCTCGCCGCCGACGAGCACACGTCCGTGATCTGCCTCGTGATCGAAGCCATTCGTCGGCCGGCCGCATTCTTCGCCGCGGTGGCCGACGCTCGCGCCGTCGGCAAGCCGGTGATCGCGCTGAAGCTTGGGCGTAGCGAGCGGGCGCGGCGAATCATGCAATCTCACACCGGAGCGATCGCTGACGCGAGCTGGGTCTACGACCTCGCGTTCCGCGAGCACGGGATCACTGCGGCACGCGATATCGACGAGTTGCTCGACGCCGCACAGCTGCTCGCGCAGATCCCGCCAGCGCGTCGAACCCGCATTCAGCGGATCGGGATGATCACCACCTCTGGCGGGGTCGCTGCCCTTGCCACCGACATCGCCGATGAGATGGATGCTCCGCTGCCACCGTTGGAGGAACTGGAGGAATGGGTCCGCGAGCGGGTGCCTGGCGACACGGTGAACCCGCTCGACCTGACCGGGTTCGTGATGTCCAAGGCCGAGCTGATGGAAGAGGTGTTCGCCCGCTACGCGGACGCGGTCGACGTGCTGGTGCTCGCGTGGTGGGCCGGCGACGACGATGAGGGGTGGAGCTCGATGTTGCTCGAACCGTTCAGCGCCGCGGCGTCGCGTTCGGCGACGCCGTTCGTGGTGAGCCCGGTGGAGGCAACGGGTGTGGGGGAGTGGGTGCAGGACTGGCGCGACCG